>CANPZP010000032.1 GCA_947589115.1 Candidatus Gastranaerophilales bacterium
ATTTCAAGCTCAGTCTTTAACTGTTTTATCAAACTCTCTATCTCTTCTATTACTGTTTCTTCTTTTGTTTCCTCAAACAATTCAAATAAAGTTTCAATATCACTTATAATTCTTTCCCAATTAGAAATTCTGTCAAGATTATCCTTATCTTCTTTTATTTCTCTTGATAATTTTGAAGAAATTTCAGGATTAGACCAAACACTTGCCTCTTGAAGTTTCTGTTCATTTACTTTTACCGATTCAATAATGGAATCAACGTTAAAAGCCGACAATGCTTTTTCATACATTGATTTTAAAGAATTATAATTTTGTTTAATTTCTTCAATTAACAACTTATTAAACCTTCTTTTTGTCAGCGGCAAACTCAGAATCCAAGCGAAGGAAAACAGGTTTAATTTTATCTTTTTCAGTCAATTTACCCGCTTTAATCCCGCCCCAGATTAATGAAGTATATTTGAAATCTGCATCTTGATTTAACTGATATAATATATCTTTAGCAATATTCGGGCAATAAGGATAGATTAAAACCGCAATATGCCTCATTGCTTCCAAAACATCATATAATACCTCGGCGCACTCATCCGTTTTACCTTCTTTTGCAAGTGACCAAGGCGCTCTTTCGGTAACATATTTATTAACAGAATCAGCAAAAGAAACAATATAATTTGCAGCTTCCGCTATTTCATATTTATTAAATGCTTCAATTACCAAGTTCTTTGTATTATTTGCCAATACTGCCATTTTAGAATCAGCGCCCGTAATAAAATCCGTTTTAATTTCACCGTCAAAATATTTTACAAGCATATTCAATGTTCTGTTCAAAAGATTTCCTATGTTATTCGCTAAATCCGCATTAACCTTCTCTTTAAAATCATCATCCGAATAATTACCGTCCCTGCCTATTTGAGCGGATGAAGCCATATAATATCTGAATGCATCGGGATGTTCAAGATTAAATGCCTTTAGAACGGTATCAGGCGATATAACATTACCTATGGACTTACTCATTTTAGATTCATCAATAGTAATCCAGCCGTGCGAAAGAATGGTTTTCGGCAATTCGAGCCCCAATGACATAAGAATTGCAGTCCAATAAATAGAGTGAAATTTAATAATATCTTTACCTATTATTTGAACGTCGGCAGGCCAAAGTTTATTAAACAGTTCAGAGGGATTTTCACAATCATACCCGATAGCCGTAATATAATTTGAAAGTGCATCTATCCAAACATAAATACTTTGAGAATCATCTCCGGGAACGGAAATTGCCCATGAAACAGATGACTTTGTTCGTGATACCGAAATATCTTCAATGTTTTCAAGCTGATTAAGAATTTCATTTACCCTGAAGGACGGCACAATAAAATCGGGATGCGACTTAATATATTCAATAAGCTTATCTTTATATCCCGATAATTTAAAGAAATAATTTTCTTCAGTAATTTCCTCAGGCTTTTTAAGGTGATGAGGACATAATCCGTCAGGCGTTAAATCTTTTGGGCTTAAAAATGATTCACAGCCGCTGCAATATAATCCCGTATATGTATGTTTATAAATATCTCCGTTGTCATATAGTTTTTTAAATATTTGTTTAACTGCCTTTTTATGTTCTTCGTCAGTTGTTCTTATTATTTTGTCATAACTGATTTCCAATTGTTTCCATGCCTGTTCGAATTTAGAAAAATTCTCATCACAAAGCTGTTTAGGAGTAATTCCTTTTGATGCAGCCGTTTTTTGTATTTTAATACCATGTTCATCAGTACCGGTAAGCATAAAAGCGTTATCAATCAATTGTCTTTTATGTCTTATAATAACATCTGCCAATATTTTTTCATAAGCATGTCCGATATGAGGAGCACCGTTAACATAATCAATTGCCGTAGTTAAATAAAATTTTTCCTGCATAATAAATAAACCTTTTACGTAAATATGTTAAAATAAATTTATCACAAATTTAAATTATAAAAAAGGACTTATTATGACAGAAAGATTAAACAACAGAAAAAATAACGAATTAAGGAAAATAAAAATAACAAAAGATTATACAAAACACGCATTAGGGTCTGTGCTGGTTGAGTTTGGAGAAACTAAAGTAATAGTAACGGCAACAATAGAAGATGGCAGACCGAAATGGATGGATAAAGAAGATGAAAGAGGCTGGATAACGGCTGAATATTCATTACTTCCCTCATCGACTCACACACGATGCCAGCGTGAAAGAAATAAGATTTCCGGACGCACACAGGAAATTCAAAGATTAATAGGAAGGAGCCTGCGTTCTTGTGTTGATTTAACAAAGCTTGGCGACAGAACGGTTACAGTTGATGCGGATGTAATTCAAGCAGACGGCGGAACAAGATGTGCCTCCATATGCGGAGGGTACGTTGCAATGGATATTGCGTTTAAAAAACTTATAAAAGAAGGTTTGATGAAAGAAAATCCGATAAAAGAACCTATAGCTGCCGTATCCGTTGGAATTATAGACGGAGAAATAAAAATAGACTTGGATTATTCCGAAGATTCTCACGCAATGGCAGACAGTAATATAGTAATGACTAATTCTTCAAAGATTATAGAATTTCAAATAACTGCAGAAAACGGACAATTCAATAAAGCTCAGCTTGATGAAATCTATCAAATGGCGGATTCTGCAATAAAAGAAATTATAAAACTATATTAGAACGAATCGATTTCCGGATAAAATACCCATGAACTGTCAACAAGATGGGCATAATCTCTCCATTCTCTTGTGAAAGCAATATCAATAGAGTTCCAAGGCTTTCTTATTCCTGCAAAATGGATAATTACAGCGTTACTTCTAAGTTCCGCCATGGAATTAATATTATCTAAATAAGGTTCATATATTTTTTTAAACTTGTATTTTTCGAAATCTTCATCCATCCATCTGGCAATAACATTATAAACGGGAGAAATAATTTTAATATTTCTTACCGGAAGTGCTTTATTAAAAGCATCTTGGGTCATCAAATATCTTACTTCATCTTTATTTTTGGCATCTACCAATTTTTTTGTAATATTGTCTTTTCTCATTTTTTTAAGGTCATATACCATAATACCGCAGTTATAAGAGTATTCCCATTTCGGAATCCATGCTATATCCAATAAATTAATATATCTTTTTTCGGGAGAATATTTTTTAACCGCACCGATATATTTCCCTTCAAGATTAGTATTATATAAATCTCTTAAATCTTTCATAATTAAAGTATCAGCATCAATATAAACCGCTTTATCCCAATCTTTTAACAGTTCAGGGAAAAAGAATTTAAACATATCGGCTCTTGAAACATGATTGAATACGGGAAAATCTCCGATTCCGTCAAGAGAACTTATCTGCATCGCAATAGGAGTAATTTTTACAGTCGGAGTAGACATGTCTTTATATATTTTCATATCTTCTTCCGATAAATCAACACTAAATACCCTTATATCATAGAAAGAGTCTTTATCTTTATTCATTATGGCTGATTTTAAAGCAACCCTTAAATATTCTTTATACCCTTCATCAGTCGTAAAAATAAGTCTTACAGTATTACTGTATGGTTCATTAGATACAGCTTCCCTCTTTTTATTAAAGAAAAAATAACCGCTAATTGAGATTACAGCTATTAATATTACTGAAATTATACCTATTAATATTTTTTTATATGTTTTCATTTTACACCTTTCTGTATTAGTAAGTTTTTTAATGATAATATTATACTATATTATAAACAAGAGAAGATAAAATGTTTTTACAAAACGGTAACAATTCATACAAAGCTTTAGGAGCATTAAATTTCGCTTCTTTTTTGCAGTATCAAAGATTTGTAATGCCGATATCTTTTCTTTTTTATCTCCATAACGGACTGAATTTTTCGGATTTTATACTGTTTCAAAGTATATTTAACATAACATGTCTTGCGGTTAAAATACCTATGGGATTTATAGGTGATTTATTTTCAAAGAAATATATTTTAATATTTTCATATTTTTTATTTATGCTGAGAGTGGTGTTATGGTTAACATTTTCAGGTTTTTGGGTAATTTTAGCTGGCGAAATATTATACGGATTATTTAAAGCATTATACAGAGGAAATGTAGACAGTTACATTTATGAGTACTTAAAAGAAAAAAATACACAATCAAATATGCTTCCAAAGTACGGCAGATTATCATTTTGGACTTCTTTAGGTTCAGCCGTAAGCTGCATAATAGGAGTCGTTTTATATAAATTTTACGGATTTAAATTACTGCTTCAAATAGAACTTATACTCCAAATTATAGCAATCAGCGTTATGCTGTTTATTCCGAATATAAAAACAAAAGAAGAAGAAAAAATAAAAGGTAATTATTTAAAATCTCTTTTTACAAGTATAAAAGAACTCATAAAAGATGTGAAAGTAAATTATTATGTATATTATTCGGCAGTATTAACAGGATTAACGAGTGTTTTTGTATGGAATTTTCAACCGCTTTTAAAAACTTGTTCAGCTCCGGTTATAACCTACGGTATCGTTAACTTTATAAACCAAGTATTAAGAGGAATGGCAGGCTTAAATGCAAAATTTTTCTCTGATAAATTCTCGGGATTTTCATTAATAAAAATAGAATATTCCGCTACAATTATATCCTTTTTAATATTGTTATATGCACTAAGTATAAAAAATTACATCATTGCATCCGTAATCATTATAATCATATGTATAGCAATATACCTGTATGTAATTTTTAACATATATACCGTATGTAAGATTCATGAAAATACACAAGATTATAAAAGAGCAACAACCTCATCAACTAATACATTCTTTTCGGATTTTGCGGCATTTCTATTCCTGTTAATATTCAAATGCTTATACGATAATATAGGTTTAAATAAAACACTCATCCTGTTTACGGTAGTATTTGCAATAATATTATTCCCCGCCAGAAAACTTCTCAATAAAACAGCGTAAACCCTCTCTAAAGGTATATTTTGGCGAATAATTCAAGAGTTTACCCGCTTTGGTAATATCAGCATATGTTCTTTTTACATCACCCTTTTGAACGGGAAGATAATTAATTTTAGCTTTTTTATTTGTTATATTTTCAATATTATATACAAGTTCATTAAGTGTAATAGGATTAGAAGAACCTACATTAATAATTTCAAACGGAGTATCATTGTAATAAACGGCGGCTTTAAAGGCATCAACTACATCTTGAATATATGTATAATCACGATATGAAGCAGTATCACCGTAAAGATTTATAACCTCATCATTTAAAATAGCTTTAGTAAATTTAGAAATAGCCAAATCAGGTCTTTGTCTATAGCCGTATACGGTGAAAAGTCTAAGACAAACAGCATTAATCCCCCAAAGAAGAGAATAATTTCTTATAAAATCTTCGGCGGATTTTTTCGTTACAGCGTAAGGCGAAATTTGCACTAACCCTGTTAAATCTTCAGAAAACTTTTCCTGCTCTGAGTTTCCGTATACAGAAGATGAAGAAGCAAATATAATTTTTTTGACATTGTAATCCTTCATTTTCTCAAGTATTGAAACCGTTCCGTTAATATTCACGGAAATATATTCGGAAGGTTCAAGTATTGAAGCTCTTACTCCGGCTTTTGCCGCCAAATGGATAACCAAATCTATTTTGTTGTTTTTGAATATTGAATCCAATAAGGATTCATCACGTATATCACCTTCGTATAAATTAAATTTTGAACTCTTATAAAGATTTTTAAGATTATTTCTCTTAATTTCTGCGGGATAATAATTATCAAAATTATCAATACCCGTTACATAACAACCTTCTTCGATTAAACTTTCCGCCAAAGAAGAGCCTATAAAACCTGCTGCTCCCGTAATTAAAATATTCATTATAGTTACATCCGTTAAACTTACTGTTAACAATAAGTTTAACAATATTTAATTAAAATTTCAACATTTTTAACAGATTTTACGGAAGATATTGAATATTATCGGGAACTACATTTGTTTTTACGTATTCAAATTTTTTGATTTTACCTTTTTTATCATAAACAGGATTAAACAGAACTTGAAGAAAAACTTTATTCCCGTTTTCGTCTTTGACTCTTTTGCAAGAATTAATTAAATAATTATTTATACGTGAAAGAAAACTTTCGACAGCCGCACCTGATTTTAAAGACTTTGCAGAATTATACTTTTGAAGAGATTCTGATTTTGCAATACCTATAGGTTTTGCCATTTCATCAACGGTATTAACATCTCTGTTTCCGGTTATAATATATACATAAGGTGTATCTTTTAAGTAATGTGACCTTACTATATGTGATTTCCTGTAATCAGAATCAAGAGTATTAAATAATTCAACTATATCAGTATTTAAATCGGATTTTTTAGTCCCGTTTAAACTCATAACAATATTTCTGTTACATCTCCTTTTATTTGAATCATTTCCATATCCGTCAATAATATGATATTTATTATCATCAGGTCTTTTTGCATAATATTTTACAGGGATATAAGCTTTAAAAGCAGGTGAATTAGAAACAGAATTTATTAACATATTTTTTCCTTTTTCTTGCTTTAAAACTTCAAAAGATTTTTTTTGCCAAAAATTCCGTATTAAATTTAAAAAAATAAGAGGCACATCTGAAATAGCCTTAATTTAACTTTTTTACCGCCTTTGCAGGAACGCCGTATGCGAGAGAATCGTCAGGTATATCTTTAGTAACGACTGAACCTGCACCTATAACAACATTATTCCCTATCGTTACTCCGCCCAATACTACCGTATTTCCTCCTATCCACACATTATTACCCACCTTTATCGGTTTTGCATATTCAAGTCCTTTATTTCTTGTTTCATAATCCAAAGGATGTGAAGCGGTATAAAATGCACAATTAGGAGCAATAAAAACATTATCTCCGAATGTAACTTTTGCACAATCTAATATTATTAAATTATGATTTGAATAAAAATTTTCGCCCAGTTCTATATTATATCCGTAATCACACATAAAAGGCTGTTCAATCAAAAACTCAGACTTAGTTTTACCCGTAATCTTTTTTATTAATTTTTTTCTTTCTTCAATTTTATCGGGAGATAAATTATTGTACTTAAAACACAAGGTTTTACATTTTATTCTCTCTTCAATTAAAGATTTATCATAATTAGCATCATACAATAAATCTTTAAGCATTTTTTCTTTTTCGTTCATTTTACCCTCATTAGCCGTTAATGATATTTTTACAATAAAACCCGCATGTACTGCGGGTTTTATAATTGGCTGGGATGGAAGGACTCGAACCTCCGAAATGCCTGGACCAAAACCAGGTGCCTTACCACTTGGCGACATCCCAATATGTCAACTATAATATATTATTAAGAGCAGAAACAAAAGTCAAGAATTTTTATTAATAGAGGAAAATAAAATCTATACATTTAAGTATTTTTATGGGTTAATAATAACATCGGAAAGAAGAAAAAAAGGGAACAGACATGCAAGCAAGACGTGCAGCAAGAGAATTAGCATTAATATTATTTTCACAAATGGATACAATACAGAATTTAAATACCTGGGATTTTCAGGATATAGTATTAAAATCAGTAAGAATACTTACAAATAATTCCGCAGAAGAATTAAAAAATGCAACAACCTCAATCCTGTCAATGAAAGAATATATAGAAGAATATGAATCAAATCATGAGAAGAATTTAGAACGTCCCATAGATGCAGATAACGTAGCTGTTCCGATTCCGACAACAAAAGATATTCAGGAAAAAATGGATGAATTATTAAATATAGCTGAAAAAACAATGTTAGCTATAGAAATAGCCGAAATGTCAACGCTGGAAGAAAATTCAGACGTAAAATCCTATATAACAAAAATAGCAGAAGCCTATAAAAATCACAGAGATGAAATAGATGAACAAATAAAAAAATATGCTTTGGGCTGGGATATAAACAGATTGGTTAAAATGGATAAAGACATCTTAAGAATAGCAATATGCGAATTAATATACGTTAAAGATGCACCTTTAAAAGTTATTATAGATGAAGCCGTAGAGCTTGCAAAAAAATATTCAACCGATGATTCCGCATCTTTTGTAAACGGAATACTCGGTAAAGTTGTTATTGAAAATAATTTAAAATAACAGGGTAAAGAATGTTTAATTTTTTTAAAAGGAATGATGAAGGCGAGAATAATCAAAAAGACGAGAAAAAACAGTCTTTTTGGACATATTCATTTGAAAATTTAAAACAAACTTTAATAAATACGAAACAAAATCTTGTGGGAAATGTCGTATCAACCATAGAAAACGAAGAAGAATTTGATGATTTCATATTGGATGATATGGAAGATATGCTAATAAAGGCAGATTTAGGAGTCAAAATAGCCTCAACAATTACAGATAAACTAAGAGCGGATAAAAAAATAAAACCAAGTGAAGTGAAAAATTTCCTCAAAGAGGAATTTAAAAAAATATTGAACGAAACAGGAGAAACAGAGCTAAATTATAAAGAAAATGAATTAAACATATACTTTATAACCGGAGTAAACGGGGCGGGAAAAACAACATTAATAGGAAAGTTAGCAAATAATTTCCGGGAAAGCGGCAGCAAAGTATTGGTTGCGGCAGGAGATACATATAGAGCGGCAGCAGAAGAGCAGCTTGATATATGGGCACAAAGAGCGCAAGTTGACATATACAGAAAAGACGGGATTGACTCCGCCGCAGTTGTATATGATGCAATTAAAAAAGCTCAAAATGAAAATTATAACGTATTATTAATAGATACGGCAGGCAGGCTGCAAAATAAAAGAAATTTAATGGAAGAATTAAATAAAGTTAAATCAGTAATCGATAAGCTTGCCCCCGGACAATTAAAAGAAAGCATTTTAGTCTTAGATGCCAATACGGGACAAAACGGACTTTCTCAGGCAAAATTATTTTCAGATGCCGTAGATTTAAGTTCAATAGCATTAACAAAGCTTGACGGCAGTGCAAAGGGAGGCATAATAATTGCAATCGCAAAAGAATTTCATCTGCCCGTTAAATTAATAGGTGTCGGAGAAAAAATAGAAGATTTAAAATTATTTAACCCTGATGATTATATAAACGCATTATTTGAATAAAAAAAAGAGCGGGAATCCCGCTCTTTTATTCATTAAAGTATTATACTTACTGTTGTTTATCAAACATTTGTTTAATACCGTCGACAGAACTTAAAATACCTGTTGCTTCATAAGGCATATAAACAACTTTATTATTTTGACCCCTTGATATACTTGCTAAAGTTTCAAGATATTTCATTGCAATTAAGTATTGATCAGGCTTTCCTTTATCAGCTAAAGCGGTAATAATTCTGTTAATAGCCTCTTTTTCGGCATCTGCTTCAATAATACGAGCTTTTGCATCACCCTCTGCTTTAAGGATTTCTGCTTGTCTTTCAGCTTCTGCTCTTAAAATTTTAGCTTGTTTTTCACCTTCTGCTTGATTAATTGCGGCTTCTTTTTCACCTTCTGCCTTTAAAATAGCTGATTTCTTAACACCTTCAGCTTCCAAAATAGTGGCACGTCTGTCTTGTTCAGCTTTCTTTTCTTTTTCCATTGCCTGTTGAATTGAAGCCGGAGGGTCAATATCTTGAAGTTCAACTCTGTTAACTTTAACACCCCATTTATCGGTAGCTTTATCAAGTATTTCTCTCAATTTATCGTTAATAATATCACGTGAAACAAGTGTTTCATCCAAAGCTAATTGACCTACTAAGTTTCTCAAATTTGTTTGAGTTAATTTTTCAATAGCTTCGGGTAAATTTTCAATTTGGTATACTGCTTTTTGTGCATTTACAATTTGGAAATAAAGTAAAGCGTTAATACTTATGGTAACATTATCTTTAGTAATAACGTTCTGACGGGGGAAATCGTAAACGGTTTCTCTTAAATCAATACGATTTGAATAAGTCAAAGAAGAAAATGTACGACCGTCAATTCCACGTTGTTTTATAATTTTAATCATAGGTCTAGGAGCTTCAATAAAAGGAACGATCCAATGAAGCCCTGAGGAAAGCACTTTTGAAAACTGTCCCAGTCTTTGAATAATAACAGCTTCCTGCTCCTGAACAATTATTAAGCCTTTAAATACATAAATAATAACAGCAACGATTGCTATTAAAGAAAAAATCAACATAAAAATCTCCTTATATTTTTTCTACAAAAAGTGTCAAACTATCATTCGATACAATTTTAACATCGCAGCCCGAGGGAATTTCTTCCGCATTTCCCACAGTTCTTGCTTCCCATCTTTCATCGTAAATGGTTACTGCGCCTGAAGTACTGTTAACAGGCTCGATTGTTTTAACTATTTTACCTACATATTCCGATTTAAAATCAGCAGATGATTCTATTTTTAATGTTTTAGAAAGTAACGGTTTAATAAACAAAATAGATACCAAAGAAATACCTAAGAATACAAATGTTAAAGTTAACCAACTGCCCCAAAAAAGAGATATAAATGCGGTTAATAGTCCTGCAAACGCAAAATTAATGCAGAACAATGAAGGAAATACTATTTCCAATATTACCGCAATAATTGAGACAACTATAAAAACCATCCAAATTTCCATACTTTTCCTTTCAATTACATTCTTAGGTAAAGTATAGCACTATTTTTTGAATATTGTCAAAGATTTATTCACTAACTTCACTATGTTTAAATATTTTCAGGAAAAAATCTTTAATTTTAGAAACAGAGGATTTTTGTACGTTTTCATCCTGATTATTTTTCTTTTTTTTAAAAATATCTTTTATTTTTGAGAATTTTTTATTATCAGATTGAACTTCAATATCTGTTTTGCCGGCAGCACTCCCCTGTGCATCCTGAACAATTGGATTTCCGTTTAAATCAAGCGGTATTGTATCTTGAGGAATAGAAGATAAAAATGCATTTGCCATATCCATATCTGATTGAAGAGCCAGCCATTTAAACGATTTTACCAGTGTTAACGGTTTTGCGACATCTCCTCTTACAACTATTTGAAATTTAGTTGAGTTATTGTCATTAATATCTTTACCCAAAGAAGGGATTTCATTCATTTCACTATCTGTGACTACTTCCGTAAACAAGAAGAATATTTTACCCAATATTAAACTCATGCCCGGAGTTGCTTTAACGAGGTTAATAGGATTTAACAATGCCAAAGGCCCCATAGATTCGGAAAGTTGAGAACCCAATCTGCCTCTTAGTTTAATATCTATTTTATTTTCGAGTACATCAAAATCACCGAAAATAAATGTTGACATAATGTTTCCTTCAGATTTAATAGGATTAATGTCAACTAATCCGTTATTAAATGTTAAATGTCCGGATAATAAATTATAATGTGTTGTATCAAAAGACAGTAAAGAGTTAAGAACGGAACCTATAGTTGATTTAAAGAACTCAGACTCTCTGATATTTTCTGCCATAATGAGGTTTTCAAGTTTCCCGAAAGGCCCTAAAGTACCGTTTTTCATTAAAAAATTAACACTTCCTTTTAAGGATTTAACCTGTTCTTCATACGTTGAACCTTTTAATGAAATATTTGTATCAAAATCCATTGTACCCGATAAAGTATCTTTTAAATTTGCACAATCTAAGAGGGTTTTCTCAACATCCAGCCCGTTTCCTTTTAATGCTGCCATAATTTCACCTGATAAAAGGTTTAAGGATACATCACCTCTTATTTTCCCTTTAAATGCGGAAGTCAGTAAATTATTTACATAGAATATATTATTTAATAGAGCGATTTTACCGGTAGTATCAGACAGAATAATATTTCCTGTTGTTATTTGTTTAATATCTATACCGCCGTCGGATAAAATAACCGGAATATCCGCCTGTGTTTGAGGTGCATTTTTTGATGGTGATGCCGATGGTTGAGGCATATATTTCATCAGCGCATCGGAAACCTTCATTAAATTATCAACATCAGTTAAATTTGATATCAAATTTAAAGATTTTATTACAAAATATTTTGACGGCGACAAGTCAGCATTAATCAATATATTAAAATCCGAACCGTTTGCATTAACCTCTTTTACATCAATATTTAAATCTTTACCTTCAAATTTTGACATAATATTTGAAACGGAAATAAACAGTTCCGGAATATCGATATCTCTAATATTAAAGTCCCCTCTGATTCTTGGAGAATTTAATTCGCCGAAAATAAACATATTTCCTTTAGCTTTAAAGCCTGATTGAGGAAATGCATATATATTACCCGTTATTTCATTAGGCATTTTTATTTTAATCAGGTTTATATTAGGCGAGGAAGTATCCAATTTTGTTATTGTTCCGTCTAATGATATTATGTCTTTTAAAGTAATAATTTGCTCTTCGGGTTTATCAGGATTTTGAGATACGGTTTTTATAAAGAAACCTGTATTTTTAATTTTTAATCTGTCCCCCTTAAAGTCAACTACGGTTTGTAAAGTTGTATTCTGATTTTCAACATTTTTAATATCAACAGGCGTAATATAATTATCTTTATCTGCTTCAATTGAAGCTGAAAGAGTTTGTTTATTTTTATCACCCGTTAAATTAACACTGACAGGTAAAGAGCCTTTTTCCTTAATAAAAATATCTAAATCTTGGGGTAAAAATCTTTTTAAATCATTTGCGAGTATGTTTCCTGCCGCATTAAAATAGAAGTCGGGTTTTTTAATATAATTCTTTATTTGTCCTTCAAAATTTATTACACTTTTATTATTAATTTTTAGTTGAGAAGAGGGAATAGTTATATCCTTTTCTTCAATATTAATAAGCAATTTATCGCAGATTGCAGCAGAATTATTTAAAGACAGCTTAAATCCTGAATTATCAATTTTTCCCGTAACAGTTTTAAAATCAGTATTAAAATCAGCTTTCAGCTGTTTATCAGAGTAATTAATGTTATTAATCTTATCAAAAAGATTGACATTATTAACAGAAAGATTAAAATCCGCCAATACTTTTTTGAGTTCGCCTTCTATATCAGCCTTTAAATTAATATCACCGGAATTTACATTATAAACGTCATTAATTTCAGAAGGCATAAAAAGATTAAAAACATTTTTTAAAGGCAGTTTTTCCATGATAAAAGAAATATCAACATATGATTTTTCATCAACCGTGCCGTTTATTTTAAATAATGTATCAGCTATTTCAACAACTGTATTCACGAATTTAAGGACACTGTTATCAAGAGAAATAACCGAATTAATTTTAGCCAGTTTTTGATTCTTTTTAACATTTTTTATAATGCAGTTATTAATTTTAATATTTCCGTTTGAAACAAGTTTTTTGAAATTAGTTTTAATATAAGTATCAACAGTAAAGAAGCCTTCACCTTTTAAAGGAGCCAATTCATGCTTAATATGAACGGCATCTAAAGTAGCTTTAACAAGATTAAGAACATCATCAATAAATATTTGATTTGAAGTAATTTTAATGTCTGATGAAGGTTTTTTACCGTAGTTTAACATCCCGTCAATTGATAATTTTTCGTTATTTGTTATAAACAGTTCTGAATCAATATCAGCTTTTGTTCCGTGAGTAATCAAATGCAACTTGCTTTCAGGCAGATTCATATCAGATAATTTAAGAGTAAAATTATCAATATTAAGAAATCCGTTTGAAACAATCTGATTATCTCTTTTTCTGATTTTTATTTTAGAGTTTATATTAGTTTTTAAATCATAAGCCATATACATTTCAACAGGGTTAACGAAAGGAATGGTAACTCTTTGAGCTTTATCATCCTCTTCATCTAAGACAACAGGCTCAGGGAGAAAAGAGTCAATAAAAATATTTAAATCAATATTTTTATTATCGTTAACATAAAGAGCAGAATCCGTATTAATGTAGGCTGTTTTGCCGTTTCTGTAGCCTAATTTTAATTCATCACCTTTAAGTTTTAATGAATTTCCCGTTTTTAAATCATTAATTGAAGCAACATAGTTTTTAATTAAAACTTTAGGAACCAAAATTTTAATCATAGAAGCATCAATAAAAGGTTTTTGCTCGGTTTGAATATTTTCGTTAATGCTTTCTTCTTTTTTATTAAGAATATCTTCATAGGCTTGAACCGCTTTGTAAGCTTTTCCGTCAACTATATCAATATTAATAATCGGGTTTTCAATCTCAGCTATAGACACCTTAACCGTTAAAAACAGCAAGGAGGGAAGTGCGATTCCTGTTTTAACGGAATCTGCGCTGATAACTTCAGAGCCGTCATCAAGCTTTATTTTTATGTTATCTGCCTTTACTCCCGCTGATAAAAGGGGAGTAACAACAATTTGAGGATTTTCAAATTCCAAATTTAAATTAGTTTGTTCTTTAACAATTTTTTGTAAGTCAGGCTTAAACTTATTTAAATCAACTGCTTTCGGAAGTACAAACAAAAAAGCTATATATAAGCAGACTATGATAACAGCTGCTAAAATACCAATTATTTTCAAAAATTTTTTCATATCTTTACTCTCTTCTACTATGAAAACATTATATTCTAAAACAGATTTAAAAGTTTAAAACCTTAACTTATGTAAAGAAAGTAAAAAAGCTCCGAAAAGAGGTTTTTCAAAAATAACATTAAAATTGAGAATAATAATAACGAAAATATTAATAAAATTTAATAAATAATTAATTATAATCGTTTTACTTTTAACTTGTTTGTATTAATATATTGAGTGAATTGTGAATCCGATAAGCGAAAGCTTAGTCTTAAGAGATGGGAAAGCAATTTATAGTGTACTAAGAAGAAAAAGGAGAAAGACCGATGCCGGTAGCATCAATGATTGAATTACTAGACGCAGGTGTACATTTCGGACACCAAACACAAAGATGGAATCCCAAAATGAAACCGTATATATACGGTGCAAGAAACGGGATTTATGTATTAGATTTAAGAAAAACATCAGAAAAATTAGACTCTGCATATGAAATAGTCAGAGAATATGCGGCAAAAGGCAAAAATGTAGTATTTGTCGGAACAAAGAAACAAGCTATAGATGTAGTAGCAGAAGAAGCATCAAGAGCAGGTGCTTACTATGTTAACAGAAGATGGTTAGGCGGAATGCTTACTAACTTTGAAACAATAAGAGGAAGAGTTAACAAATTAAGAGAAATTGAAGAGTTTTCAAATTCCGGTCAATTAGAAAAATTACCTAAAAAAGAAATTGCACAAACAATGAGAAAATTAGGTAAATTAACAAAAACATTAGGCGGCATCAAAGAAATGAGAGGAATGCCTGATATATTAGTTGTTATAGACCAAAAAAAGGAAGCAATAGCAATAGCCGAAGCTAATAAATTAAATATTCCCGTTATATGTTTAGCAGATACAAATGCTGATCCTGACGGAATAGATTATATTATCCCCGGCAATGACGATGCTATAAGATCAATAAAATTAATTTGTTCTAAATTAGCTGATGCAGTGCTTGAAGGAAAGCAATTAAGAGAAAATAAAGCAAATCAGATGGCAAAAGTACAGGCAATAAAAGCTGAAGATGCAGGGGTTACAGAAGAATCAGCAGAAGCTCAAGAAGAAGAATCAGCAGCAGAAACTCAAGAAGAATCTGAACAAACACCTGTTGAAGCAGTTGAAGAATAAATTTTATACATTAAAAAACAAAAATATTGAAAGGATAATATAATTATGACAATAACAGCAGCCATGGTTAAAGACCTTAGAGAAAAAACCGGTGCAGGCTTTATGGATTCAAAAAAAGCATTAGAGCAGTGCGACGGTGACATGGAAAAAGCTATGGAATACTTAAGACAAAAAGGTATTGCATCAGCAGAAAAGAAACAAAATCGTATAGCCGCTGAAGGTTTGGTAGCTACACACATTGAAAACGGCGTCGGTTCTATTGTTGAAATCAACTGCGAAACTGATTTCGTTGCAAAAAATGAAGATTTTAAAACTTTTGTAGCCAATATAGCAAAACATATTACATCCGTAAAACCTAAGGATATGGATGCATTAAATTCATCAGTATGTCCCGAATGCAATATGAAAATTGAAGATGTTGTAAAAGATAAGATTGCAACAATCGGAGAAAAAATCAGCATAAGAAGATTTGAAATATTGGAAGGTGAATTGGCAACATACGTACATAACGGTAAAATAGGTGTTTTAATTTCAGCTACAAAACAAGATGAAGCATTATTAAAAGATGTTGCGCTTCACATAGCATCTTCAGCTCCCGAATTTGTTTCAAGAAACCAAATTCCTCAAGAAATTATTGACGAAGAAACAAGAATTGAGATGGGGAAAGAAGATTTAGCCAAAAAGCCTGAAAACATCAGAGCTAAAATAGT
Source organism: Candidatus Gastranaerophilales bacterium (assembly GCA_947589115.1). Classification (GTDB taxonomy): domain Bacteria; phylum Cyanobacteriota; class Vampirovibrionia; order Gastranaerophilales; family Gastranaerophilaceae; genus Avigastranaerophilus. The sequence continues at coordinate 16,327 of CANPZP010000032.1, forward strand.
TGAAGGCCGTGTTAATAAACTTATGGCTCAAAAATGTTTACTTGAACAACCGTTTGTTAAGAATCCCGACCAAACAGTAGAGCAGTTATTAAACGGAAAATTAGAAATCAAATCTTTCATTCGCTGGACATTAGGTGAAGGGCTTGAAAAACGTCAAGATAATTTTGCTCAGGAAGTTATGAGCCAAATGGTTAAATAATTTAATTTTCAATACATAATAAAAAGGAGAACATAAGTTCTCCTTTTTTGTTTATTAAATTAATATGTTATAATCATATTATGATTAATAATATAATTATTCTTGGTCTTATTTTTATAATAATAAGCTGTATCATAAAAATAATTTATTTAAAAAGAAGGAATAAAGAATTAAATTCGGATACGGTGAAAATAATACTTGCGTTAAAACGGGCAAGGTACGGGGATATAAATGTAAGAGTCGGCGAATTAAATATGCAGGAGCTTGAAAAATCCGTTAATAAGCTTCTTGAAGCAATGTATGACCGTGAAATGATGATAAAAGAATATCAAAGCGCATTATCGAAGAAAAATTTATCTTTAGAGGAAGTTATAAAACAAGAAAAAGAGCTTCAATTATTAAAAGAAGAATTTACCGCCACATTAACTCATGATATGAAAGTTCCCGTAATTGCGGAATTAAATTCAATAAACTATTTATTGGATTTAAGATACGGCACATTAAATGAAAAACAAATACAGATATTAGAGTTAATGAAATCTTCGAATCAGGAATTAAAAGAGCTTATTGAAAATATACTTGAAATATACAAACTGGATAAAAAAGAAATTGATTTAAATTTATCAAAGAATAATTTAAATGAATTTTTGACCTCCGTTACAAAAGAAATGGAGCCTATAACAACAAAAACAAATCACTCGTTTCAGCTTGAGTTATCACAAACAAAGAATAAAGAAGTATATTTTGACACATTCCAATTAAAACGTGTAATAAAAAATTTGATTCAAAATGCAATTACATACACCCCCATGAAAGAGAAAATAATAATAGAAACAAAGAACGAAAATAATACAATAAAAATAGAAATAACAAATAAAGGTTCATCTATATCGGAAAAAGATTTAGATTTAATATTTAAAAAATATTATCAGGGTCACTCAAAATTCAGGAAAGCCGGAACGGGTTTAGGTTTGTACTTATCCCAACAAATCATGCTTGCGCACAGGGGAAATATATCATTAGACAATTCTAAGAAGGGATATACAACCTTTTGTGTCAAATTACCGGTATAAAAAATATTTTAAAAATTTTATTTTTTTGCAATAATATGGGTAACGGAATTAGGGATATATGAATACATTACAAAAAACAAAATTTCTCGGGTTAACCCGAAGTTTAACAAACAGCCTTGATTATTTATACGGAAATAATAACAAAAGAGATTTAAATATTATTAAATCCGATATTCAAATTGCATCAAAGAATTTAAACAGACTAATAATAACACTAATATCCGAATCGGATATAAATTAGTTATTTTGTTTTATCAACGGGAACGGTAACTTTTGCAAATTTATTAAATTTGAATATTCTGTTTGTGAAATTATCATTAAAATCAATTTCTTTATGTTCAACAGTTTTATTATTATCTGTATTTTGAAGTTCTACAACGAATTTAACTAACCTTGGATTCATAAAATTTTACCCCTTTTTCTAACCACATATAATAAAAGTATTTTTAAAAACAAAAATTGCCTTTTTGTAAACAATTATGATAAAATTCAAGATATGTTAGCAGTAAAATTGATAAAAAATAAACAATGTCCTTTGGATATACCTGACGGTACGGAAGTAAAACCCGGGGATATGGTAATAATTTTAACGGAAAAGGGAGAGGAAACAGCACAAGCATATTTAGTACCCCCTCAAGTTGAAAGTATACTTATAAGGAAAAAAGTTCCCCCAATTCCTTTAGTCAGAGTTATGACCGAAGAAGATAAAAATTTTGACCGGGAAACAAAATTATTGGAGGAACAAGGTTATAAGGACTGTTTAGAGTTAATAAAACAACATAACCTGCAAATGAATTTACTCAAATGTATATATACATTTGACAGAAGGAAGGTAACATTTTACTATACAGCTCCTGAACGTGTGGATTTCAGAAATTTATTAAAAGATTTAACAAAGGTATTCAAGCACGTAAGAATAGATTTAAAACATATCGGTGTAAGAGATGAAACATCATTATGCTGCGGCAACGGGTTATGCGGCAGACCGTTCTGCTGCTGTTCATTTAAACGTCAATTTGACTCTATTAATATCAAACTTGCGCATGATCAGGGAATGCCTATAACCGCAAGCAAAATATCAGGAACATGCGGAAGATTGTTGTGCTGTTTAAATTACGAGTATAAAAACTACATAGAAACTGCCAAAGAAATGATTCCGATAGGTTCTGGCGTAATGACTCCGGAAGGGGTGGGGCGAGTTTGTGCGCTAAATATATTAAGCAATAAATTATCTGTTAAACTTACAGACGGTAAAATAAAAGAATTTGCAAATAATGAAGTTGAAATGATTGATACGGAAGTCAATATTGAAATAGATACAAACGCTATCGGCTGCAAGTATTCCACAATGATTCAGGATGACGAATCTGAAAAAATCGATATTAAACAGATTGAGGATGACAGAAACAGTTCAACAGGTAATATTTAACAAGGAAAAAGCAGCCAATTTTTGACTGCTATGGAAGTAATTATTACGATTATTGTGATTGTTGTATATTTAATTTTATTTTTTAGTTTCTTTAGCCTCCAATTTTTCTAAACGTTTTTCAAGGGCGGCATTTTGTTTCTCAA
>CANPZP010000033.1 GCA_947589115.1 Candidatus Gastranaerophilales bacterium
GGCAGCGATTTTACCGGAATATGTGAAGATTACGGTTGTACTTCGAATCCTGATGCTAATGCTAATTTCATCAGACACCAAATTTTAACGAAAAAAGCTAAAAATCTTCATTTGGATCAATCAGGTAAAATGGATGGTTTAAAGGCTTTATATGAATCAAATTATGATAACCCGTCTTTATCCACCAGAGAAACACTCGACTTATTAAAATTATTAGAATATGCTTACCCGAGAACGGAATATCTTGAAAAAGCAGGTTTAATCCACGAAGGTACAGATAACTAATTTGTTAAACAAATATAAAAAGAGAGGTTTAAAACCTCTCTTTTTTGCGTTATTTTATGATTAACATTCTAACAGTAGTCCTATTTTGACGGTATATCGCCGGTTGTGGCTTTATGTTTACACTCAGCTTTTTTCATATTAAGATTCTGCCGTGTAAAATAAGACCTTATTTATTTACTGTTATAAGCCCCTTATTTTCATATGTGTCAACAATATCAGGATTTACTTTTTTAGCTTTAGGTACAACCATAACTTCACCGTCAATTATGTATTTATTTTCTATTTTCTCTTTTTGTTCGGGCGATGAAGCAACAAGACCCGTTTTTGTATTTATACTGTTAAGAACATGTTCTCTTTCAAAGTCCTCTAACGGGAAATCATTACTTGCAATTTGCATCGTTGTATGATAAAGCGCATTAAGTGTTCCGCAATCAGCCCAAGGTTCATTTGTAGGGATTGCAACAATTTTCTGCTTTCCTATTGTATTTTTTGCTTCTTCTATAACCTCTTTGGGAATACTGTTTTCTTCAGCACCAACAATTGCTTCAATATCACTTCTTATATCGTCTGTATTATCTTTTTGAGATAATGCCATAATTATCGGTACGAAAGTCTTAGACCAATCTCTTGGTTCTTTTCCTTTGCCTGCCGGGAAATATGGTTCTAACAATTCTAACGCTTTAAAAGCTTCTTGACTAACTGCAAATTGGAATGTGTTTGTTAAACATTTACCTTTATGTTCATAACCTTCCGGAATTACTTTCGGCTTTTCGGCAAATTCTAATATTTCATTATTTTTACCAAGCTTCATAATCCCGAAATTTCCTTTTGCATCTTCTGATGCAACTTCTTTTGCAATCATAGCAATTGCCGCATCTCCCGAATTCATAATATCAGCCATTTTTGTTGATGCGTTTGATAACCTTGACATGGAATCATTAGGGAATAATGCAATACTTTTTCTTCCTTCTCTATCCATTTTATTGTATAAATCAACGGTAAATCCGCCGTTTCCTTTGTTTATTCCCGACTTATTTAAATAAAATTTTATGTTATCACCTATGTTCAATTCACCTTTTGAACAATTTAAAAGTCCGGCATTATGTAATGAGATAAAGGTTGTTTCCATAGGGGTTAAGCCTGTAGCTGTTCTGAATACACCTTTAGTTGATTGAGCGCCGTTTTCTTTTGAATGGAATATACCGTCTGATGATGCGTTTGTATATTCGGCTCTTGAACCAAAACCTCCTGCAAGCATTACTAACTGTATATTTTTTGCATCAGGATGTTCTTTAAATTGCTTTAATATTATTTCATCGTTATTAACTTTATCAACGAAGGATTGAAGGCTGTCTATAATTTCAGGAACAAATCTTCCGTCCTCCATACCGATTACTATCTCAGTTCCTTTTCCGACAGAGGGTTTTATTTCTCTTTCTTTAACTTCCTGAACTTCAGGTGTAAACGGTGTGAAATGATTGTCTTTTTGAGAAACTCTAACATTTAATTTGCCTGAGTTATCAGTGTCTTTGGTTATATTTCCGGCATTTGTAAGAATTACATTTTCACCGTCTTCTATGACTGCCATAAGTTTACCTTTTGTATTTAATACATATGCTCTTTCATCACTGAAAGGAGTCTGTGTTATTTTTATTAACTGAGTCAAAGGGATACTTTTATCGGCTTTTTCGGTTTTTTCTCTGGGCTGTCTTACTGCCATTTCGTATAGTATTCCGTCATCTTTTTTCTTTAACTGTGTTCTTGCTTCTGTTATTTTATCACCGTCTTCTGCAACCATAATATCTGTTTTAATTGCATCATTAGTATATAAAAGGTCATCGTTGTATTTATTGATTAAATTTGAAATATCTGTTCTGGAACCGACTTTTTCACCTTGCATTCCTTTTGATAAATCTCTGCAAGTTGACATTGGTTGATTTAATTCCTGAAAAGCTTCTCTTAAACCTTGACCGAAACTTACTGTTTTTGCTGTATTTATACCGTAATATGCTTGATATGCATTTGTTAATTTTGAAATATCCGTTTTAGTTATTGGTGTAGATACTTGTTGAGAGATATTTCTTGTTTGCACTCTTCCGCTTGAATATGCCCCGCTAAACTTTGTACTGTAGGCGTTTTCTCCTAATCTTTGAATCATGTTTTGTCCCTTTCCGGATTGAAGATATGTGTTTCTATTTCTATAAAATTCATAAAAATAATTTTTGCTAATATTAAAAAAGAATTATTAAATTTTTTAATATTTAATAATTCTTTTTATCTTATTTATATTTATTTGTTATTTAGAAATTGATAATACGGTCATAATCATTTCATTAATTTTCACCGGTTTAAATAATGTGAACCCGAAAGGTTTATATGTATATGTACCATTAGATAAGGTAATTAAACCTTTGTCTGTTCCGTTTTTCTTTAAAATTCCTTCATCACCGTCAAATTTAACGGAATATGTATTATTTCCGTTATATACTTTAATTTCACCATCCGTATTATCCGCTAAAAGTTTGCCTTTTAAACTGTATACATAGTTTGCATCATCTTTTAATGCAATAAGAACAGGTTCTGATAAATTATTTGACGGATTTTTTAAACTTATGCTGTCAAACTCAACAGCAAGAATCTCTTCTTTATTTTCATTTTTTACTCCAAATTTATTATTTATATATGTTAAAGTATACTCTTTATCTTTAACAAAGAATTTACTTTCTCCGGAATTAAGTTTTTCATTAACAAGAACTTCTTTTTCCCTCATATTTTTTTCAATATGAGCAGTTTGCGAAGTTTCAGGTACTTCAATTTCTTCAAGTTCAGTTTGAGTTGTTTGAACAATCTTTTCTTCCGGTTTTTCAGAATATGCTTCAATATAAGACTCAATAAATTCAGGTCTTATAGCATCCGCAAGAAAATAAACAAATGTATTCGGGATTAATGATAATTCATTTTCAGGTACTAACTCTCCTACATCATTGTATAATTGGTATTCTCCGTCAATTTTAGCCGCAAAGTAGTCTGAATCATTATTTTTAACTATTTCTATTTTTGAAGCACTAACAGGAATAATTAATTTTCCTTCTTTGTTGACAATACCGTATTTTTTCGATTTCTTAACTTTCAAATATTTGTCAAACAAAACAATGTTATCAAAATCTCCTGCAAATTTGACATTTGTTTCTTTATTATAATAGCCGAGTTTTTCACCGTAATTAAATTTAAATTCCGTTTTTTCTTCGTTCAGAGGAATAACTTTTGTTGCTTGTGCTTCGCTAACTTCTGAACTATCGTTAACCACTTCATAATCACTTGCTTTTACTTCAATTGCATTTGCAGACAGATTAACTATTAACAGCATTAATATTGCAGATGAAAATACAATAATCTTTCTCATATAATCTCCTTTTGCATAACAAATAAATAATAACATTTTATTCGTGTTTTATGCAAGGATTATGTTATTTGTGTAATAATTTTTTTTATATCATCTGTAATATCTGATTCATATTTAATATTTTTTGCAATAATTTTAGAAACTTTTGACTTTTTAAATTCGCCCAAATGCCGTGTTCTGTAAAAATTTTCTATGTTATCACACATCTTTGTATATATATGAAGGTCGGATATTTTAATGGGGGTAGCGGGTAAATATTCTTTATTTAATGCTCTTTTTATTAAATTATCAGATAAGATATCTTCAAATTCACCTTTATCAATAATTAAAATCTTATCTTTTTTTAAAAGTTGTTTTTCAAAACTGTGTGTTAACTCTATTGCATCATAATCAAAAAGAATATTAACGGGAATCTTTAATTTATCCCTCATCTGCATATATAAAACGGGACTCTTACTTTTTCCGCCGGCACCAAGAACGTATATACCTTCTTTATCAAATTTATGATGAAGTTTTTGGGCAAAAACAGGCAGCAAAATTTCTTCCGTTATTCCCTCAGCTATTATAAGCTTACTTATTGGAAATTGTAATGAGAATTGTTTTCTTAATTCATATAAATCATTTTTTGTGAATTTTTGATTTTTAAATACATCATTAACTTTTATTAAAAATTTTAAATTTAAAGGCGCACTGTTATAATCTATTCTTTCTAAAATAGGACTTATATTCAGCTTTTGAGAAATAAAAATTTGAGTTGTTTTATCTGTATTTTTAAATGTTAAATCGGAAAGCATTTTTAACGCATTAAATGCAGATGTATTATTTTCGGCTGATTTTGTAAGATTATAAACAGAAGCATTCCAAATTTGAGCGGCTGCTGCTGATATATATTCAGGGTCAGACTCGTCAAGTTCTTTTTGTGAATACTTAGGAAAAATTAAATTTTTAAGTAAAATCGAATAAAAAACTCTTTTATAGGATATCTCGGGAAGTTTAAAACGTGATAATCTGTCAAGGTTTATAACAAGTTCATCAAAAGTTAAGTATTTATATTTTAAATTATTTATCAACATACCTCTAAAAAGTTCGGCTGTATCCGAAAAAAATTAAAAAGCAGGAGGCGAAATATACGCCTCCATTAAAAAATTATGCATTGATTGTTTGTTCAACTGAAGCTCTTTTAACAGATTCAACTAATGATTTAACAACTGCAATCATAGCAATTTCAGAATTTAGTTTATTAACACAAGAACCGACTCCGATAGCACTTGCACCTGATGCAAAAGCTAAAGGTGCTGTTGTTGTTGTAATTCCTGATGCTGTCATTACAGGTATAGAAATATTTCTTATAAGTTCTATTGTATTTGAAATAGATACTTCAGCTGTTTGTAATAAACCTCTTGCCCCTGAGCTTGATGCTTGAGTTGTTGCTGCACCTTCTGTTTGAATTAAGTCTATATTCATCTCTTCAAGCTTCATAGCTAAAGAAATTTGTTCTGATATATCAAGATGGCCCGGAACGGTAACACAGATAAATGTTCTTTCATTACCCAAAAGTCTTAATGTTTCATTTACAATATCAAGAACTCTTTGAGCGGTAATTCTTTCACCTTTTCTGTATAAAGCATCAAAATTACCAACTTCTATTGCATCAACACCCATTCTGACAGCTTCCGCCAATTCTTCAGGATTAACAGATGAAACAAATATCGGTAATGTTGTCATTTCTTTTACCATAGATATAATTTCTCTGTCAAAACAGATATCTACTGCGCTTGCTCCGCCGATTTGAGCTGCTGCAACGACACTTTTTACAGAGTCTTTGTTAAAGTTATCAATACCTGCAATAACTTTTATTGCTCTTTTTTCATCTAAATCTCTTCTGAATAAATCAATTCTGTTCATAAATCCTCCGATTAATTCTGTTACGAGTGTAATTATAACACATACATAAAAATATAACAGGCTTTGTTTTAAAGCCTGTTATATTTTTTATAAATTATAGTTAATTATTTATTATAGTGACCGACCCATCTGTGTTCAATATTTGATTTTTTCTCGGTAACATTTAAAGAAGCATTAAACAGATTAACCGCAACAGCTAAACCGCCTGCAATTAATGCAACTGTTTTTGCCGGGAATTTTTTAAGTGATTTTACCGCTTCTTCTCCGACTTTTGCTGCAGATTTTGCTCTTGCACCGTTAAACAAGCTTCCTGCCGAATATACAATACTTCCGGCTACTGCGCCTGATATTAAACCTTTAACTGAGCCTTTTATGTATTCACCTGCCGATGCAAAAAACTTCTTTATTCCGGCAATAAATCCTTTAAACTTTTTAATCGGCCCTTTTTTGGGTTTATCTGCGGTTGAAAGTTCCGCAACATCTGTTTGAGGACCGTTGTTAACTTGAGCAGCGGGAATTGAATCTTTTACGGGTACGGATGCCGTAGGTGCCGCAGCCTGAGCAGGCTGCTGAGGCTTTACATTAGCAGTTGTACTATTCTGTATTGATACTTGCGGCATATTATTAAATATCTCGTTTGTCATATTTACTTACCTCTATTTTTCTACAATTATAAAACATGTAAATATTTTTTTTTGACTTATTTTGATATTATATTAATTTTTGTAAAGGTTGTTATTTAATTAATCTAATCATTTCTTTAACAGCGTTATCCAATCCGATAAAAACAGCTTTTGAAATAATACTGTGACCTATATTAAGTTCATTTAATCCGTCAATTTCATGCATTCTGTGAACATTGATATAATTTAACCCATGCCCGGCATTAACGGTAATTCCGAGTGATTGAGCAAGCTTGGTTGAGTTTTTAAGTTTAATAAACTCAGCTTCTTCCAAAGGTGAATTAAACGCTCCTGAGTATGCGCCCGTATGCAGTTCAATAAATTCGGCACCTGTATAATGAGAGGCTTTAACTTGTTTTTCATCCGCATCTATAAACAGACTGACTTTTATTCCTTTGGCAATTAAAGGAGCTATAAAAGATTTAATTTTATCTTGTTGAGAGAAAACATCCAGTCCGCCTTCCGTTGTAACTTCCTGTCTTTTTTCCGGAACAATACAGCAGGCATCGGGCATAAGCTTTAATGCAATTTCTTGCATTTCATCTGTAACCGCCATTTCAAGATTCAAAAAACAATCCAAATGTTTTCTTATATAAAATACATCATCATCTTTTATGTGGCGTCTGTCCTCTCTAAGATGAGTTGTAATACCGTTAGCACCGGAATTAATACATATTTTTGCCGCATCAAAAACAGAGGGTTCTTTTTCTCCCCTTGCATTTCTGAGTGTTGCTATGTGATCAATATTTACGCCTAAACGCATTTTAAATCTCCTAAAAAATTTTATACATAATTATAGAATTAAACATAAGGTATTTACAATAAGATTTTTTTTGTTAATATAAAAATGTTCGTAAAAAATTTTACGAAAAGGTTAAGCGAAACTGAGTTCAAGCATTCCCGAGTTGATTATAATCAAACAAAGGATTGCAACCTGATTATATAGAAATATTCCTCAGTAGCTCAATGGCAGAGCATTCGGCTGTTAACCGAAGGGTTGTAGGTTCGAGTCCCACCTGAGGAGTTTTTAATATTAATTTTTGGGCGGTTAGCGCAGTTGGTAGCGCATCACATTGACATTGTGGGGGTCATCGGTTCAAGTCCGGTACCGCCTACCACTTATGTATTTTATGAAGATATTTTTTTGTATTCCTTTAAAAATGCCTCTTTATTTACCCCCCCCCATAGAGAAATGTAATATTTACTTAATTAATTTTAATTCTGTATTTTTAAAAATATTTTTTATAAATTATTTACCTTAATTTTTATTCATGATAAAATAATCTATATGCACTATATTAAAAGTGTATTGCATATAAAAATACGGGACTTAATGAGAAGTTTCATGAGTGATAAATTATACCAAAATTTTTTAATAATCGGATTAGGCTGGTTGGGTGACACCCTGCTGACTTACGGATTATGCAAAAATATAAAAAACTATAACCCTGAAGCTAAAATTACTTTTTTGTGCGCTCCTTCCATGCTGCAAGTTCCGTCATTAATTAAAGAAGTTGATAATATTATTGTATTTGATAAATCGAATAAGCATAAAGGTTGTTTTTTATCAGGTTATTATAAATTTGCAAAAGAGTATGAGTATTTAAATAAGTTTGATGCTGCAATAATAACCCACCGAAATGAAGCAAGTGTTTTATGCGCATGGGTTTTAGGCTCAAAAAATATCATATCAATACCTTTAAAAGGCTTTTTGCATCCTTTAAACTTATTTATTAATAAAAAACACAAATATTTTGAAAATATAATAAGAAATCAATATAAAGCTGATTATAATTCAGGGTATTTAGAAGAATTAAATATTGAAATTAAAAACTATAAGCCGGAAATAGAAATAAAAGACGAAAATAATATTGATATTAATAAATTTAATCTTCCGAATAAGTATATTGTATTATCTCCTGAATCCAAAGATGTAGTTAAGGATTGGGAGTATGAAGAGGTATTAAAATTTATAAAAATGTCACCTGTTCAGGTCGTTTTAACTGGTACTGAAAAAACAAAGATTTTGGCTGAAAAGTTAAGAAATGATAAGGCTCAGTTTATTGATTTATGCGGCAAAACTACGATATTGGAGCTTGTAAAAATATTAAAAAATGCCTTTTGCTGTATTTCTGTTGATACCGGAACAATGCATCTTTCATATGCTTCGGGTACTGAAACAATTTGTTTGTTTTATAATGACAATATGGTGAATGAGTGGCTGCCTAAGAATTTAAAAAATATTACCTTATTAACCGGAAAGAAGTTTTATTCTTCAGATAATAAGTTAATTACGGAAAAAAATATTTCAGCTATTCAGGTATTAGAACAAACAGAAATAATAGGCAAAAAGAATGTCAAAGTATAATTTATTATATGATGCAACAAATTTAGTAAATGAATTTTCATCAGATTTTATCCGCTCGGGTATTTTTTTTGTTACTAAAAATCTTTTTAATCAGTTTTTAGTACGAGATGATATTAATTTATACTTATACTGTGATTTAACTAAATTGCCGTTATTAAAAAAATATTTACAATTAAATAATTTAATCGGAAAAATAGAGATATACAATGAAGATGCATATAATTTTCTGCACAGATTTAAATTCTTTTTAAGAGAATTAAAATCAAAAACTTCTAAACAGGAACACGGAATTAAAAGAATATTTATAAGCATTTTATACGGCATTGTTAGTAAATTATCCAAAATATACGATGATTTATATGTATACCCTATAATTCATGAAAAGTTAAAGAAGATTGATTTATATTTTTCTCCCAATGCAAAAACTCCCGAAATTATCAGAAAGACTAAGAATATAAAATCTGCAGTATTGTTGTATGATGTAATTCCGTTAATATTAGATGAATATAAAAATGAGTTATGTATAAGAAACAATTGGTTTCAGGAATTAATAAAAAGTTTGAATAAAAATGAATATTATTTTGCGATTTCGGAATCAACGAAGAGAGATTTTTTGAAGTATTGCCCAAATATAGATAAAGAAAAAATACATACGGCATTATTGGCATGTGATGAGAGATTTAAACCCGAAAGTGAAGAAAGAATAAAAGAGATAAGGAAAAAATATAATATACCCGAAGATAAAAAATACATATTCAGTTTGTGTACACTGGAGCCAAGAAAAAATTTAAAAATGGCAGTAAAGTCATTTATAGAGTTCATAAAGAAGAATAAAGCCGAGGATATAGTGTACGTACTTGGCGGAGGACATTGGGAAAAGTTTATAAACGAACTGAAAGAAGGGGAGGAAAAATTAGGAGAATATAAGGAAAAAATAATAAGAGCTGGGTATATAGAAGATGAGGATTTAATGGGCTTGTATACAGGCGCCCAGTGGTTTGTATATACATCAAAGTATGAGGGATTCGGACTACCTCCGTTAGAGGCAATGAGCTGCGGGTGTCCCGTAATAACGTCGAATAATTCATCACTGCCGGAGGTAGTAGCAGATGCTGGAATAATGATAGATTACGACAGTGAAGAAGAGCATATTGAAGCATATGAGAAGTTTTATTATAATGAAGAAGAAAGAAAAGAGTATAAAAGAAGAGGACTTGAAAGAGCACGTGAATTTTCCTGGAAAAAATGTGCTGATATAATAATAAATGAATTAACAAAGGAGGATAAAATACATGACTAAAGTTGCCATGATTACGGGTATAACAGGTCAAGACGGAGGCTATCTTGCCAAATTATTGTTAGAAAAAGGATATAAGGTTGTAGGGTTATACAGACGTGGTTCAACCGATACATTTGCAAAGCTTAAAGAGCATGGAATATTTGAAAAGATTGAGTTAGTTGATTTCGAATTGTTAGAATTTTCAAATATATGCAGATTACTGAAAAAATATCAACCCGATGAATTTTATAATCTGGCGGCACAATCATTTGTTGCAGTGTCATGGGAAGAACCTATATATACCGCACAAGCGGATGCAATAGGTGTTGCATACATACTTGAAGCAATAAGAGAGTTTTCTCCTAATACAAGATTTTATCAGGCATCAACGAGTGAAATGTTTGGGAAGGTACAAGAAATACCTCAAAAAGAAACAACTCCGTTTTATCCCCGTTCGCCATACGGATGTGCTAAAGTCTATGCTCATTGGCTTACAACAAATTATAGAGAAAGTTTTAATATTTTTGCCTGCTCAGGTATTTTATTCAATCATGAATCTCCTATGAGAGGAAAAGAATTTGTAACAAGAAAAATTACAAATCACTTTGCACAATATAAGCTAGGTTTAACAAATACACCTTTAGAACTGGGCAACCTTGATGCAAAAAGAGATTGGGGTTTTGCAGGCGACTATGTTGAAGCCATGTGGTTAATGCTTCAGCAGGAAAAACCTGATACATACGTTGTTTCTACCGGGGAAGCTCATCCTATAAGAGATTTTGTCCAACTTGCAGGTAAATATGCAGGAATGGATATTTGTTGGGAAGGTATTGGAGTCGACGAAATAGGAATTGACAATAATACAGGCAAAACCGTTGTTAAAGTTAATCCGAAATTCTTTAGACCTGCGGAAGTTGAATATTTAATAGGTAATCCTCAAAAGGCTGAACAAGTTTTAGGCTGGAAACGAAAAGTTTCTTATGAGGGTTTATGTAAAATGATGGTTGAGCGTGATATTGAAAGATACCAAAATACTGTACCGGTAATTGTATGAAAGATGGCAAACTGACAATTTTATTTGATGCTTCAATATTGTCAAACGGAGTAAATAAAGATTGTAATCGCTCGGGTATATTTTTTGCTTCTTTAAATATTTTCAAACAATTTTTATTATCATCAGAGTTTGATATGGTTTTGTATTGCGGCAATTCATCGTACGCTAATCTGGCAAAATTTATTGATGAAAATTTTAGGGATTATAAATTAAAAATTTATACTGATGTTCCCTCTGATTTTATTACTTATTTATATTTTAAGTTAAAAGAACAAAAAAAAATACAAAAAGATAAAAAGAATAAATTTTTTACTTCTATATTAACGATTATACTTTTGTTTTTATCACCATTTGTAAAAGCATTGAGATGTATTAAAGAATTTTTATTATGTTTTTATGATAATTATTCAAATATAGATATATTTTTTTCACCTGTATATGGTGTTCCCGATAATTTTAAAAAAAATAAGTCAATAAAAAAATATGTCTTGCTGTATGATTTAATACCTCTTTTATTTCCCGAATTATTTGAAAAAGAAGTTAAATGGTTTAATAAATTAATCAATTCCATAAATAAAGAAGAATATTATTTTGCGATTTCGGAATCAACGAAGAGAGATTTTTTGAAGTATTGCCCAAATATAGATAAAGAAAAAATACATACGGCATTATTGGCATGTGATGAGAGATTTAAACCCGAAAGTGAAGAAAGAATAAAAGAGATAAGGAAAAAATATAATATACCCGAAGATAAAAAATACATATTCAGTTTGTGTACACTGGAGCCAAGAAAAAATTTAAAAATGGCAGTAAAGTCATTTATAGAGTTCATAAAGAAGAATAAAGCCGAGGATATAGTGTACGTACTTGGCGGAGGACATTGGGAAAAGTTTATAAACGAACTGAAAGAAGGGGAGGAAAAATTAGGAGAATATAAGGAAAAAATAATAAGAGCTGGGTATATAGAAGATGAGGATTTAATGGGCTTGTATACAGGCGCCCAGTGGTTTGTATATACATCAAAGTATGAGGGATTCGGACTACCTCCGTTAGAGGCAATGAGCTGCGGGTGTCCCGTAATAACGTCGAATAATTCATCACTGCCGGAGGTAGTAGCAGATGCTGGAATAATGATAGATTACGACAGTGAAGAAGAGCATATTGAAGCATATGAGAAGTTTTATTATAATGAAGAAGAAAGAAAAGAGTATAAAAGAAGAGGACTTGAAAGAGCACGTGAATTTTCCTGGAAAAAATGTGCTGATATAATGATAAACATTATGAAGAATAACTCTATAAGGAAATGATAAAGGAATTTTATGAGTATATTTAAAAAGATTAAAAGCTTAAATAAAACGGAATATTTACTGTTTGGAATTAAAATTTATTCAAAAACCGTAAACTCAAATATATACAGATTAAAGATTATAGGGATACCTGTTGTAACAATTAAGAAGGATAAGTATTCAAGGCAGGTATATTTGTTCGGGATGAGAATATATAAAGAGGGAGTTGTAAATCTTGAGAAAAAAGCTGTAAAAGTTCTGGAAAAAGAAATAATACGTCTTGAAGGCTATAAAATTTTAGCTGAAAGAGAAAATATGAAAATGGGAGCGGTTAAATAGTGAAAGTTATTTTTGATTTAAGAGCCGCACAAATTCATGAACAAAGAGGTGTAGGTCGTTATGCATTTTCATTGCTTGAAGAAATAATAAAATCAGACAGAATTGATGCAATATCCGTTTTAATTTCCTTAAAGTATCCTATGCCAAAAGTTGTAAGCAAATATTCAAATAAAATAGATATTTATACATATGAAAATCAAGAACAATATACATTTGATGACTATTTTGATTTTTTCTTTTCATTTTCAACATTTTTAATTGAACCATATATTGAAAATATTTTTGATTTTTCAGATACACTATTTCCTGCGAAATTTATAGAAAAATCAAGAAGAACTGCTGCAATTTGCTATGATTTAATAAAGTATTACTTTCCTAAAAACTTACTGCCTTCAAACGAAGATAAAGTAAAAGATGCATTGATGTTTGACAACCATGACAGAATCTCTCACATTTTTGCAATAAGTGATTTTACTAAGGATTCATTAACAGAATTAATGAAAAGGAATAAAGATACAATAACAACAATATATGGCGGCATAGATAAAGAATATTTCAGAACGGATAAAACTGATAAACCATATACATATAATGAAAGAAAAGATTATATAGTTGATATTTCAGGTGCTTCCGAATCAAAAAACGCATATAATTTATCGAAAAGTTTTGCTGAAGTTTATAAAGCAGGCAAGATACCCGCAGACTCAAAATTATACATAATTTGTGCAAAAGATACAAATTTTGAGAAAAAGATAAATAAAGCTATAACACCTTACGGATTAAAATTAGGTAATGAGGTTGTGTTAACGGGCTATATTCCGGATAACGAAGTAAAAGAGATAGTAAGTAATGCAAAGGCACTAATCCATACTTCATATATTGAAGGATTGGGACTTCCGGTATTAGAAGCATATGCTATGGGTACGCCTGCATTTGCAGGTAATTTTTCTGCCACTAAAGATTTAGTGCTAGCCGAATGCAGTTTTAATGCTTGTGATAATAATGATATTCAAAATGCAATTATTAAAGCATTTAATAATGAAAAACTGTGTTGTGATTCGTTGGATTTTGGCAGAAATATTTTAGAAAAATATAATTGGCAAAACTGTGCAAATAGTGTTATTGATAAATTATATGAATTAAAAGAAAATATAAACAAACAAGATAAAATAGCGGTTTATATACCGTCTAAAGGTTCTGTAGCTGAATATTCAACAAAAATATTTTCTTATTCCCCTGATACATTTGATTGTTTTTCCGACTTCAATACTTTAAAAGATTATGATAATTTGAAGGAAAAATGTGCATATACAGACAACATAAATTTATTTGATATTGAAAATTATCCTGATATGAATCAATTTTATAATTACAAACATAAAATTTATGTTCTCGGAAATTCATATTATCATTTAATGCCCTTAAAGGAGGCAATAAAGACCAAAGGCGAGCCTAACAGATGGATATATTTACCGGAACCTGTAGCTTATGAATTAATAAAGCATTATTATAATATTAAAGATTATGATTTTAAAGATTTAGTCCTGAAATGGTATCCCGAAGTAATTGATAAAATCAGCGATTTAGATAAAATGGGGTCTAATGAATTTATTCTTGAACATAAAACAGGTTTTATAAGAGCATTATATCATTTAACAGGGATAAAAAATTATTTAATATACTCTAAAAAAGGTTATGAATTTTTAAATGAAAGGCTTTCAAAAGAAGAGAAAGAAAAATTAAATGTATATGAAATAAGATTCCCTGTTGAGAAAATAGAATGGAATAAAAAACGGCAGCTCTTTAATAACGGATATACCGTCGGCAGTTTTGGCATAGCTCATCATACAAAGCAAAGTAATTTAATTATAAAAGCGGTTGAAAAATTAAGGAATGAGGGATTTAATGTTAACTTGATATTAGCGGGTTATAAAGTATCCTCATATGTAAAACATGTAAACCATTGTATAAGTAAAGATAACTTATTATGCATAGATAATCCGACCGAGGATGAATTTTTGACATTAATGAATTCAGTTGATTTGGCAGTTCAATTGCGTCCAAAAATGTGGGCAGCCACCTCAGGTGTAGTATGCGAACTTGGAGGGCTGGGGAAGCAGATGATATTAACAAAAGGCTTAGAATATGAAGCTATAGAAAGCTTTTGTGATTTTGTAGGTGATAATGTAAGTATTGACGAACTCGCCTCTAAAATTAAAGAAGGTTTACTTAATCCAAAAAACATAAATATTGATAATACGGATTTTTCAAACAGTAAATTTTCTGATACACCAAATATAATTAAAAATATAATTTTAAATACCTAATAGTTTATAAAAATACACCACGGAGAAAAGACTGATATGAAAATCAAAATACGAACAAAGAAGTATAAAATAAGCAAATATTATTTTTTTAATATTCCGTTATATCAGTATATAAAATTTTATTATAAAAATAAGAAAACGATTTATTCATTAATTAAGAAAAGAAAGCCAAAAAAGAATCAAAGAGTTTTTTATTTGAAAGTAAACAGAATACACTTGACCTCTTTTCAGTGTATAAGGCAATGGGTAAATATAGCTTATCATATGAATGCATTTATATATTTCGTCTGTGATAACAAAGAAATGGAAAAAGAAATATATAAAAGAATAGTATTTTTTAATTCAGATTTTGATTTTATCAGAAGCGACCGTAAAACTATACAGAGAGAAATAAGCAGATGTTTATCCGGAGTATGTTTGTATAATTACTGGAAACGTATAGCTTTTGCGCTAATGACTCCGTATATTCACGCAAAAGAAAATAATATAAAATTGTCTTATAATATAGATGCAGATGACATAATAATATTGCAAGAGCCAAAAATTGCAGCAAAGGCATTTAAAGAGGCGGAAGAATACGCAAGTAAAAATAATTTAGATTTATTTAATTTAGATTTATTTGTATCAAAAACTTTTGGTATGCATTGGAGTTTTGGAGTTGTAATATGTACTAATCCTGATAAATGTATAGAAGTTTTAAAAAATAACACTAATTGGCGATATAATGAAGAATTAATTAATAAATATAATATTAAAAACATAAATAAAAACAGAGCAAATTTAGATTGCTTCTTCACTTTTCTGCGTGATGTAAAAGCGTTAAATATGGGAACTTTTTACATAGAGAATGCACTAACGGTTCATATGCCGGATATTATTTTGGAAAACGGCTGGGGATTTATGATTCAATGGCACAATAATTTATTAAACTTCCCCGTATTGAAAAATTTCTATAACCTTGAAAAGCTTTCTGCTATTGTAATTCCCCCCCCCCGTCATAAAAATTGATGCGGGAATAAAAATCAATGATTATAAAAAGTATGCGGCTAAGTTTTTCAGAAGAAGTTATGAAGCCGAATTAGAAAATTTAAAATATTCAAAAGAGATTGGTTATATATCTGAAGATGTTTATTTTGATTACACACAAATGTATGAAGAAGAGACATTAAAAAATAATCCTAATATAAATAAGTTATGATAAAATACTTATGAAAGGATTAGAAAATGGAAGGCAGTATATTTGACGGATTATTTGTATTAGAGATGGCAAATAATCACTGGGGAAGTGTTGAGAAGGGAAAGAAAATAATATCTGACTTTTCGGAAGTTGCAAAAAATAACGGAATTAAAACAGCAATTAAACTTCAGATGCGAGACGGGGAGAACTTTGTACATAAAGATTTCAGGAACAGAAATGATATAGTATATATAAAAAAGGTAATGAATTCGATAATGAGAGTTGAGGACTATTCAGAACTTGTTACCGAGATAAAGAAATCAGGACTTATATCAGCTTCAACTCCGTTTGACGAAGTGTCCGCAAGAAACTGCCTTAAAATTGGTATCGATATAATAAAAATAGCATCAGCTAATATAACTGATAAACCGCTGATTGAAGAAATAAGTAAAACGGGCTTACCTGTAATTATTTCAACAGGAGGTGCAAAATTAGAAGATATTGATAGTATTGTCAAATATTTTGAATCCAAAAATATTGAAATTGCAATAAACCACTGTGTATCAAAGTATCCTACCACAAAAAATGAATTAGAATTAAATAAAATTGACTTTTTAAAAAACAGGTATTCAAAACATATAATCGGATTTTCAACACACGAATATAATCAAAATCTTGAAACGGCAATGTATATAGCTTATGCAAAAGGAGCAAGAACATATGAACGCCACATTGATATTCAATACGGAGATAATCAACCCTTTAAATATTGTTCTATGCCTGAGGATATCGACAAATGGATGAAGGCATATAAGTGTGCGAAAGAAATATGCGGAAGAGAAAGTAATATGTTTTTTAATCAAAATGGCTATGAAGAAGAGTATATACAATCCGTGGCAAGAGGGGTTTATGCCAAGAGAGATTTGGAAAAAGGAACAATCCTGACGGAGAATGATATATATTATGCCGTCCCGTTAATTAATAATCAAATTTCATCAAAGGAAATGCAAGTTGATTTAATCCTGACAAATTCTTGCGGGAAGGATGGAATGATATTAAAATCTGACGTTAAAAAAGCGAGCAAAATTAATATTTAATTTGTTTATTATTAAACTGCTGCTGAACTGCTTCAAGCCCTGAAAATTCATTAGGACATTTTTGTTTTATTTCATCCATATTAATTTGGAGTTTTGAAGCACCTTCTTTATTTGTAAGCCCCATAAGGATATATGCTGTAGATAAAGAATGGAATTTAGAACAATCAGGTTCGGGAGTGGTTTTAAAATAGTCAATGCACTGAGAAACGGTATTAGTAATATATTCATTACTTTCTTTTATTAAATCCATGGGGTCAACATTAGATTTAGAATCTTGTTTTTGAGATTCTTTATACATACTTAAGCCTTTTTGCTGTATTTTAATAGTCTGCTGGCTAAATTCATCAACAGCGGGGCAGTATGCAGAATATGCAGCAGCACCAAACAAAAACATTAACAATAAAATAATACTTTTTTTCATAACAATTCCTCAATTCTTTGACAATAATATTTTACAATTTTTTTACTAACTTTGCAAAAAATAATTAAAATCTGGGCGGCAACAATGTTCGAACTTTTTACATTGTATGAAAACTCTTGTAAACACTTTCAACAAATCGAAAATCTTCTAATGTTAGAACAACTTGAATTATAAAAAAAAGAATTTTTTGCTGTGTAAATCCTGACTGTAAACTTATCCGAGCATTGGTAAGACCCTGAAATAAATTCAGGGTGACATCATAATGTCATTTTGAAAATAATAATGTTGTTTTGAGATTACTCTCTTTGCCATGCTGAACTGCGTAATTTCTGACGGGCTAAGCCCCGTAAAGCGAGCAGTGCGAAGTGAAAAGACTGCTGCATAAGCAGTCTTGAAACGAAGTCCTAACAAGCGAGCGATTAAGAAATTACAAGACGTAATTTCTGGACGACGGCGAAGCCCAGTCCGGATAGCGAGAACATTGAACGGACTTGAATCGAAGGTTTAACCGCGAAACTGTTCGAGCGTGGAGGAAATCCAAGACGGTTTCAGCATCTTATTTTTTTAGTTTTTTTCTATTTTTTTAAATTTTCTGTCATGCTGAACTTGTTTCAGCATCGTACAAATTTTCAGATAAGTCTTTAAATTCGGGATTTATTTCTTTTATTAAATTAATTAGCATAAGTCTTGTCAATTGTTTTATTATAACATATGAAAGATATCAGACCCTGAAACGAGTTTAGGGTGACATCATTATATTGTTTTGAATTTCCTTTCTTTGTCATGCTGAACTTGTTTCAGCATCTTACCAATTTTCAGATAAGTCTTTAAATTCGGGATTTATTTCTTTTATTAAATTAATTAGCATAAGTCTTGTCAATTGTTTTATTATAACATATGAAAGATATCAGACCCTGAAACGAGTT
>CANPZP010000034.1 GCA_947589115.1 Candidatus Gastranaerophilales bacterium
TATTATTAATCTCGGTAATATTTCTGTTATGCCCGATTATAATAGATGAGCCGTCAGGGTCATTGGGCAAAGCATAGCCGCTCCCCCCCCGGGCCTTGTGTCCACTTGAATACGCTGTCGTTAGTGCTTGCTTTTCTTGTAAACGTCGGTATTGTGGCTGATATAATCACGCTCACCGCCAGCAATGCTATCAATAGCTCTGCCATTGAAAACCCTTTAAATTTCCTACTCATTTTTGCTTTCTTCCCACTTTCTGTAATTAAATTGTATTCCTTTTAGTTCTATTCCCGTTTTTGCCATTTTTTTATTCATGTTTTTTAAAATTTTTTCTTCTTCTTTATATAATTCATTTGCAACTATGGAATCAGAACAAACCACTTTTAAAATATTATCGGATGTTATTTCATAAACTTTAGAAAATTTTGATATTTTATTACCAATTGTTTCAATCCAATTTTTTGATAATGTTTCTAAAGCGGTCTCTTTTTTCGGGTCGTAGTTTAGCTTTATACCCTTTATTATATCTTCCAAATTGTTTAACGAAGAGTTATTCAATTTTACCATAATTTTTATTTTAATTATGCTTTTTAAAAAAGTCAATAACTTACTAAATTATGCTTTTTCATATATTATTTATATGAAATTTTTAAAAAAATAAGCATAAAATTTCATTTGAAGTTTAAAGGGCGGAAATTTAATTTTTGCGTTGCCTCTCACTCTTTCGGAATAGCTTCCTCTTGAGGCTGTTCATTTTGTTTCTCTTCAATATTGTTAGTTGAATTTGCTACTGGTTTAATTTCGGACTCATTCGGGCAAGAAGAATTTGTTTGACTGTTTAGAGCTTCTCTTGCCTCTTTTATTACGTCACTTAAAACTAACTGCTGCGCAAAACATACATTCGATGCCACAAGAAATAATAACACGCCTAATATATAATTTTTCATTTCATCCTCCGTTTTATACATATTTAATCAAAGGATAAAATTTTGTTATACTCATTTTGCTATTCTATATCGGTATTTAATTTTTAATATTCTCTGCATTGAATTATTTATGCTTGATTCTTTTATCACGCCATCTTTTACCAGCGTTTCAATATCCGATATCAAATCTAAAACTTCTTTTGTGGAATTTCTGAAAATAAACATATCAACCCCCGCATTAATTGCCAGAGTACAGGCTTCAAGCTTCGAAAACCCTTTTATTCCGTTCATTTCCATATCATCTGTCATTACTATACCGCTAAATCCAAGCTTATTTCTTAACAAATCAGTTATTATACTTTTCGAAACCGAAGCGGGATAATTTTTTTCTTCCAATGACGGATATAATACATGCGCCGCCATTATTGCGGGAATCCCCTCTTTTATTGCCGACTCAAACGGTTTTATATGAATTTCTTCCATTATTTTTTCGGGTAAATTTATTACGGGCAGAGATTTATGCGAATCTTCAACCGAAGCCCCGTGGCCGGGGAAATGTTTCCCCACCGTTACTATTGAATATTTTTCATAGACTTTTATTACCGATTTTGCTGCTTTTATTACTTCCGAAGGATTATCCGAAAATGCTCTTTCTCCTATTATAGGATTATTTTTATTTGTATTTACATCCAAAACGGGAGCAAAATTCATATTTATTCCGTATGATATAAGCTCTTGTGCTATTTGTTCCGTCTGATTCTCAAGAAAGTCCAGCCCTTTTTCATATGCATATTCAGCACTTAAATATTTTTTTCCGCCGTGTATATTTTCAGTTCTTTCAACTCTTCCACCCTCTTGGTCGATTGAATAAAACATACCTGAGCGTGATTTTTTCTTAAGAGCGTTTATTAAATTTACGAAACCTTCTTTACTCCTTATATTATGCGAAAAAAATATGACTCCGCCCAAGTTTAATTCCAGCAGACGGTTAAAATACTTATCGGAAGAAAAATCTTCACCTTCAAAACCTGCTATAAACATTTGAGCTATTTTTTCTTTAAGAGTTAAATCCGGCATAATTATCTTTTAATCTTAAATATTCTGAACTCAGAAGGTTCCAGTTTGTCTATCTCAATAGTTTTAATATCCGAACCAAAGTAATGCTCCTGAAAATCTTTCTTTTCCGGTTCATAAACATATTCAGAGAATAATGTATAATCCGACGGTAATTCTATTTTTTTATTTTCCACCGCCTTATTCTCTTTGACGGTATACTCCGGTAATCCTTCGGCATTTTGCTTTAATAACTTCTCTGCCTTCGGAAGATAATCAGCAGCAATGATTAAACTCTCTTTTACCGTTTCTTTTGAAATCATCCAGCTGATAAATCCGTTCTTATTCTGGTTTATAATTTGAGCTTCTCCGTCAATTGTCAACTCGTTATGAAGTGCCAGCCTCCTGATTGCATCAAATCTGTGATAAAAATCATCGTCATTTTCTCTAATCAAAGAAACTTCTTCCTGTATTGTAGATTCAATGCCGTCTTTAGAAAAGGATTCATCCCCGTCAACATACATACAAGGACGCTGAGCCAGTTTTCCGCCGGGCAAAAACTTAAATTTAAACCACTTAAATAATGCCTCTTCTCTGTCCATTAAACCTAAATACCTGTTAACCGTTCTAAATTCTCCGTCTTGGTTATTGTATGTTTTTATTACGGTTAAAAGTGAGTTTTTCAAAACCTCTGAATTATAATCTGCAAGCTCTCTGTTATTGGTTATTACTTCGGAAGGAATTTTTTCGTAATCCGTTTTTGTATCGCTGCCCCAAAGTACATCAAAATTCATATCCTGATGATATTCTTTGAAAAAAGAGCCTCTTAATCTGTATTCCGCTATGCAGGCAAAATAAGGAATATTTCTTTTTAGTATTTCATTAGCCTTCTTTAATAAAAATCTTGGCGCTCTATAGCTTATGGGTCTTAAATTCTGCTCACTCATTTCATCAACAACAAAATCAGTATGAGAAATCCTGAATCCGTCAAAATTATAGTCCGCTTGCAAATTTTGAAGGTATTCAATATAAAAATTTATTACGGGCAGATTGTATTGTCCGTTTTCAAGATAAACGAAATAAAAAGGTGATTGGCAGTCAGATTCCGCAAAATTTGATACATCACAACCTTTAGCATCATAATGTTTAAACATGGGATAAGAACCGCACTCCGCCATGCGCTCAAATACCGGAATACCGCTTGAACACCATGCTCCGTCAGGCAATGTCCATAATCCCTCTTCTATTAAGGTATTTATTATCTCTCCTCGTTTTGTTATATCACTGTCACTTTTAATTTTATTCGGTTTGGTGCCGAGAACTTTTGCTACTATAGCTTTTACTCGTTTTTGCAGCTTCTTTTGCTCGTCTTTAGTTGTCATATAGTTGGACAGCTCTTTTTTCTTCTCCTCTAATTCCTGTGAAAATCTGTCATATATTGGTTTAAATTCGGGAGTTAAATCCACCGAACCGCTCTTTAAGGTTGTCTTATATATATTTCTTACTATTGTTACATCATCTTCATCAAATTCTTTTGAAAGTTTTATTGCAGCATAATTTAAAGATTTTGATATCTCATCTGTTAAAAACTTAACATCTATCCATCTTACAATTTCGGGATGCGCTAAAATCGTCTTTGAATATCTCCCCGTTTGAGGAAATACATCATATATTACAGGATGCTGGCATAATTGAGCTAATGAAATAAATAATTGAATTTGTTCTTTACCCGTTATATTTATTGCTTCAAGCTCTTTATCAGCAAGCTTTTTACTCACTTCTTCCGCACTTGCGGTTAAATAGGCATTCCCAAAATCTCTCGGATGAAACGGGATTAAATATATTGTCGTGGATAATATATTTTTCTCGGGATTCCCTGAGGGTAAAATAACTATCTGCCTCAGCCAATCTATAAATCTTGCAGGTGCGCTGTCTTTTAAACCGTCACCTAACGCAGCTAAATTTATTAACTTTATGTCATGCTGCTCTTGTTTTATCCAGTCTGAATCTTTAAACCCAAACCTTTTTACCGCACTTATATTATCCTCTTCTATGCAAAACTCATTATCTTTATATGTTTCATTATACTCAA
The DNA here is from genome assembly GCA_947589115.1 of Candidatus Gastranaerophilales bacterium. Taxonomy (GTDB): domain Bacteria; phylum Cyanobacteriota; class Vampirovibrionia; order Gastranaerophilales; family Gastranaerophilaceae; genus Avigastranaerophilus. The sequence goes on from CANPZP010000034.1 coordinate 4,069, forward strand.
GCTTCTTTTCCAAGCAGTATATTACTTCCGCATCAGTAAGTTCATTTAGCGCTTTTGCCTGCGAATACGGTAAATACCCATACTCTTCAATAAGAGCGCCTAATTCGGTTTTTCTCTCATATGATACATTTTTTTCGGTATATAATTCCCTCACCTTTTTATATTGTGATTTTATAATTTCCGTTCTTTTTGTCTTTGGTTTTTTAACTAAAAAATTAAACATAAAAACTTACCTCTTAAACACATGTATATACGGCTTTTAGAATATTAAATAATGATATTAAATTTTTTAATTCATGGCAAGAATTTTATTAGTTTTATAACAATAAATTTGTAAAAAAAATAAATTTATATATAATTTAATTAGTATACAGGAAATAAATTATGATATTTAAAAGAAAATGTAAAGTAACCTTCATAAGCCATGGCGCAACTATAAATACCGAAGAAAACAGGTTATTTGATGATGAAACATATCCCGCACTCAATGCGGCAGGCAGGTTTGAAATAAACAGAATTTCAGAATGGGTTAAAAATAAAGGACTTAAGATAGATAAAATATATTCAAGTCCTGCTTTAAGAACACTCCAAAGTGCTGAAATCCTTTCAAAGGTGTGTAATAAGGATTTCGAAATCATAAATGACCTGACTTCAAGAAAATCAGGGATATGGAGCGGTCTTTCTTATGACGAAATAGAAATAAAATATCCTAACATGCTTAACGAATACCATACCAATCCTGAAAATTTTTCACCTCAAGGCGGTGAAACCATTCTGAATTTTAACAAAAGAGTTAATGATGCTCTTTCAAAAATTATTGAAAATAATCTGCACAAACGATTGATTATTGTTACTCATAACGAAATTATTCAATCAGCTATTGCATCTGCTCTTTCTATCCCCATAAAAAATCAATTCAAAGTTTATATACCAACCGGCAGCGCAACTCAAATAAGCTACTATGAAGATTTTTCCAGTTTGGTTTACAGCTCTTATCTGCCTATATAGGATTAATTTATGAACTTCTTAAATATTAAAACTGATGATGATATTATTAAACTCGCAAACTTAGCTTCTGAAATCTGGCATGAATATTGGCCCTGTTTACTTTCTAACGAACAAATCGATTATATGGTTGAAAAATTTCAATCCTTTGAAGCTTTGAAAAATCAAATTGAAAATGATAAATATATTTATAATATATTTGAGGATAACGGAAACATTACGGGCTATTTCGGTATTTGTCCCAAACAAGATTATATGTTCTTATCAAAACTATATGTTAAAAAGGATTACAGACATATGGGTATAGGAAAACTCGCTTTAAAAAAAATTATTCAGTTTTCGCTTCAATATAACAAAAAATACATTAAACTTACAGTTAATAAAAATAATATAAATACAATAAACGCTTATAAAAACTGGGGATTTCAGACTATTGATGCAACCGTGAGCGATATAGGTCAAGGTTTTGTTATGGACGATTACATTATGAAACTTGATTTAATTTAGCTTACAGAAAAATTAACCCTAAACTCATTATTAACATGCCGGAAGTAATACCAATCATAACATGATGGTTTTCGCCGTATTCTCTTGCCAAAGGCAAAAGAGTATCAAAAGAAAGATAGACCATAATACCTGCAACGGCAGCAGTCATAATACCTATAGACTGTTCGGGTAAAAATGTCTTTAGTAAAAGTACGCCTATTAAACCGCCTATGGGTTCAGAAATACCTGATAAGAAGGTATATAAAACCGCAAGCCGTTTTTTACCCGTAGCGTGAAAAATTGGAAGCGCAATTGCTATACCTTCAGGAATATTATGTATTGCAATCGCTATTGCAACGGGAATACCTAACATTATATCGTGGCTTGATACCAGAAAAGTTGCCATACCTTCGGGGAAGTTATGCAATGTTACCATTATTGCGGTTAATAATCCTGCCCTTTTTATTTTGTGCGCAACATTGCTATGGCAGTGTTCATCAAATAAATCAGATTCAATATGGTCAGGAATAAAATAGTCAATAATTATTGCAACAACTATACCTAAAAAGAAGCCTAAAAAAGCTAATGCCTTTGAAATTGTTTCCGGATAATAAGCCCCTATCATTTCGGGCGACTCTTTCATAAGCTCGCTAAGACTTATATATATCATTACTCCTGCCGAAAAACCCAGCCCTACCGATAATGCTTTTAAATTATCACGTTTTACAAAAAATGTCACAAATCCGCCCAAAAGGGTGGACATTCCGGCAAATAAAGTTAAAATTAATGGTAGTATGTATGTTCTCATAGGTATATACTAACATAAAAATATTTCTTTTTATTATTAAATAAATATTATATAATATTTTTATGAGCAGTTTTTTTTACAGAGCTAAAGATAAAAATAATAAAATTATTAATGATTTTATAAACGCCAAAGATATTACGGATGCCGCAAGATTAATCCAAACTAAGGGATTGACCGTTCTTGAAATTAAAGAAGATGAAAACAAGCTAGAAACTTCAATTAACATCGGCTCCACAAGACCTGTGACAAGAAATACAACACTGTCTTTAAGAGAAAAAAAGGCTTTTTTTACTTCGTTCTATGATATGTATTCCTCCGGTTTATCTATGATAGAAATTTTTAAATCAATTATGCATTCCGCAAGAAATACAAAAATCAGCGGAATATGTAATCAAATATTGAGAAAATTGGATAAAGGCAGTTCGCTTAAAGATGCTATGCTAAAATACTCATATATATTCGGTAAAGCATATACAATGTTAGTAATAGCAGGTGAAGCATCAGGTCAGCTTCAGCAGGTCTTGGCTGATATAAAACGTAATATTGAAAAACAAGAAGAAATCAGAAACAAAATTATAGGCGCAATTGCTTATCCGGGTGTTATTTTTTTCTTCGCTATAGGAACAGGACTGTTTTATTCTTCATTCCTTAACCCTCTATTCGCTTTAATGAGTTTGGGAATAACCCGTGTTGATGTCTTTAGATTATTACTTATAACAATTTTACAAATAGTTTTTGTTTTTGGCTCAATTGCAGGAATTACTTATTATATTGCCAGAAATAAAATCATTATAAACCGTTTGATTATGCTGTTTTTCAACATACCTCCGTTTCAAAATTTCATTATAAATTACTATTTCAGCAATTATTTTTCTATTCTTTCTCTCTCCTTCAAAGCGGGTGTCCCGCCGGCTGAATCCGTTTCATTGGCTAACTCCGTTATTATAATACCAAGAATCAAAGAAAGACTTAAAAAAGCCGAATATATGATTACCGACGGATGCGAAATTACAACAGCTTTTAACGTCGCTAACGTTTTTTCAAACTATGCCATGTCACAAGTTTCATCCGGTGAAAAATCCGGAAACATTGAACAAATGTTCGCTTCCGTTGCTAATGATTATGAAAGAAAATTTGATTTAATCGTCAATACAATAACTCAAATTCTTCCCATTATTGCACTTCTTGTTGCTGCAATACCGGTAGTAATGATTGCTACAAACGGCTATAACTCACTATTCGGATTTTTAACGGGATTCTAAATATACTTAAAATAAGTAATCAAATTCAAGATGACCTATTTTAACAATATCTCCCTCTTTAACTCCTGCCTCTTTTAAGGCATCAAATACTCCCATGGATTTTAAAATATTTTGAAATCTGTATAATTGTTCGGTATTTCTGCCGTCCGTTACGTTCGCAAGCCTTAAAATTTTACCGCCCTCAACTATATACGTATGTTTATCAGCTCTATAAACACTAAAAGAACTGTCATCATTATCAAATGCACCTTCATCTTCTTCAATTTCCATCTCTATAACAGGTTTAGGAATTTCATCCACCTTACAAGACACAAAATGCATAAACTCTTTTAAATTTTCACGGGTTACGGCTGATATTAAAAATACATCTTTGGAAATTTTTTTAAACTCATTATAATACTTTTGTTTTGTTTCTTCATCAACGGAATCTATCTTATTCAAAGCTATAACCTGATAAACCTCTGAAAGTTTTTCGGAATGCTTCTTTAACTCTTCATTTATCAGTCTGTAATTTTGAGAGGGATTCTCTTTTGTAATGTCAACAATATGAATAAGGAATCTGCAGCGCTCCACATGCCGTAGAAACTCATGCCCTAAGCCTATACCCTCCGATGCGCCTTCAATCAATCCGGGTATATCTGCTACTACATAACTGTCACCTGTATCTTTTTGAACTACACCAAGATGAGGAACAAGTGTGGTAAACGGATAATCCGCAATTTTAGGCTTTGCTGAACTAATTGCGCTTATTAATGTTGACTTCCCTGCATTTGGCATCCCCAATAACCCTACATCGGCTATTAATTTTAATTCCAGTTCCAGAGTTCTTTCAATCCCTGTTTCTCCGGGTTCGCAAAATTGAGGCGCCCTCTTTTGAGCGGTCGCAAAACAAGCGTTTCCTCTTCCGCCTCGTCCGCCCTTCGCTACCATTATTGACTGACCTTCCGTATTTAAATCAGCTATTACTTTCCCTGTTTCGCAATCTCTTACAATAGTACCTGCCGGAACCTTTATATACAAATCTTTTCCGCATTTTCCATGCTGTGTCTTTATATACCCGTTCTCTCCGTTTTCTGCTTTGAATACGGATTGATACTTAAAATCCAATAATGTAGTTAAATCTTCCGTAGCTATAAGATATACATCCCCGCCGTTTCCGCCGTTACCGCCCGCAGGCCCGCCTTTATCCACATACTTCTCTCGGCGCCACGCTACTATTCCGTTACCGCCTTTCCCTGATGATATTTTTATTTTAGCTTTATCTATAAACATATTTGCCTCATTGTTTATTATATTACAAACAATGCCCGATTTTTTATTTTAATCAAATATTATATTAATCCTTCGGCTAATACAAACCTTCCTATCGGAATTACTTCTGCATATTTTCCTAAAGACTCAACAAAACATTTATTTTTGCAAAACCCGCCCGATAAATATATTTTTTCCGGCTTTTTCGCAAAATTCCAAGCGTTATATGCTATTCCGTGTATAAATTTCGATACCGCTATTTTAGTATCAAGCCCCTTTGCCGCATCATCCATAATTTTCTCAAGCCCGAAAATCCCGCATGTTATAACGTATTTCTCAGGATAATATTTCAATTCTTCCGATTTTATATTATAAAAATTTAACAACATTTCTATTGTCGCACCTGTTGAACTTGAACAACTGCTGTTCCAATCCAAATCCTTAAATTGACCGTCTTTAAATTTTGCCCACTTGGAATCTCTGCTTCCCATATCCAAAATTATTGCATCCGTATCTTGCACTTTTTTCCTGAAACCTTGTATAAGTGCTATTACCTCATTCTCATATTCCGAACTGTTTTTTAGCATATTTAAAGACATATGCCCCGTGCCTTTATCAAATTTAAAATTTATTTCCTTTAACTTTGATGACGGCATTATGTAATATTTTAAATTATTTTCTGTTCTTTCATAATAATTTTCATAGCCCGACATTAAATTTGAATTTGAATCTTCTATAATTTTAGACCGAGTTGTTCCGGCATCAATTACTATCATATTTACCTTAACCTCAAAAATGCTTCTATTTTTGCTCTGGTTGAATTTGTAATCTTATCATCAATATCTATATAAAGTCCGTTATACTTATCGGCAAGATATTTAGCCAATTGAGCTTTCGAACAAAACGATTGAGAATAAAACACGGTAGGAACGTCTTTATCTATATACATTTCATACTCAATATCAGCAGGCACCATAGCTTCTACCATCCTTGTCCAGCCATAAAGATGTGTATCATTCGGAAATAATTCCAATATTGATAAGTCATTCGGCGGTACTCCCCAAAATCCGAACTTCGCTTTTGTCTGCTTATACTCCCTCTTATCCTCTTTATATATCCCCCGTGTTATAAGCTCTACTTTCTCTCGCAGCGGTAAATCCGACGTTGATATCTTCACTTCTCTTCTGTATATTTTCTCTTCAAAAATCGATTCCTCTACATTAAACCCCATATCTTTTAATAATTCTTTGCAAAACCATCCGCTGTCACACTTATCTTTCCCTATCGGAGCCAGTATTACCATAAATCTGTCTTTATAATAAAACGCATTATTTATTATATTCTTTATAATCGCACAATACGATTCAGGCAGTATATCCTGCTTCATATGACCGTAATCAATATCTAAATCAATCCAATTTGCATTCGGATATAAACTTTTATACTTTTTTATCTTTTCCGGATGAGGATATCCCCAAAAACCTATTGTATTTTTCTCGTTCATAGAAAAATTATATCATAATAACCCGGCATTAGAATTCTGTTATAATTATTAAATTATTCAGAAAAATTAAATAAAAAATGCTTATATTACTCATATAAGCATTTTTATAAAACCACCTGTTACGCTCAATTAATCCAATAATGTTTCCAGTAAACTTGCATTTTTTATTGCTAAAGCGTTTTCCTTAACTTTTTGTTTATGAATATAAGTTCTTAGCGCTTCACGAATTAATTCGCTTCGTGTTCTGTTTTCACCTTCAGCAACTTCATCAATTCTTGTTAAAAATTCTTCGGGCATTGAAATTAATACTCTGGCCATTATTTATTCCTCTTAGTTTTGTATTTCCTCTTACTTTTATAAAAACAATCTTTTTATAAAAATTGCATATTATTTATATACTTTTTTAAAAACCTTTATTATCAAAGCTTTTTGCATGTTTACATTTTTTAATAATTACAAAATTACAAACAATTATTGTATAAATTCCTCCGGATAATTTTCATAAAAGCCAATATATAGTATTATATTCACATGAGATTAGATAAATTTTTAAAAGTATCAAGGTTAATAAAAAGAAGAACCGTTGCAAATAAAGTATCCGAACAAGGGCGTATTTATGTTAATTCCGTTATTGCCAAACCCGCAAAACAGTTAAAAGCAGGTGATATAATAACGATAGTCCAAGCGGATTCCGAAATAAAAGTAAAAATAATTAAAGTACCCGACGGAAATATCAGTGTTCAAGAGGCTTCTTCTTTATACGAAATTATTAATTAACATATCTTCTTACATAAATATTTATATCATCAGCCAAGATATCAGTTATTTCTTTAAATTTTGGATTTTTAGCGGATAATAAAGATGCTGTTTTTGCCGTTTTTTCTCTTATTGTGTAATCATTTGAATTTGAAGTTAACTTGAGCAGTTCCGAAAGTTCATCATCAGCAGGTATTTTATCGTATATACTTATTAATGCTTCAAGATTCCAGTATAATTTAAAATTTTTTTTATTTATAACATACGAACGATTTTTTTCTTCCGTATTTATATTTTCCAGAGTTATTTTTATTTCTTTTAATATATTTTGGTACAGGTAATCAACATCATAAATATATTTAATAATTTCTATAACATTTCTTGAAACGGAAGGATTTATATCCGATATTGCTTTTACAAAAATATCCGTAATATTTTTTGTTTGAAAAAAGTCCTGATAAAAAGGGATTAAATCAAGTATTTTATATGAAACCGTTTCTCTCACGGGCCCGGGTTTATTGATTAAATTTTCCGTTAAAATATCAGCCTCATGCTGATTATTTAATTTTTTCAATTCTATTATACACAGCTGTTTTTTTAAGTCGTTATCAAGTTTCAGTTCTTGTATTATTTCATCATGCAAAAAATTTTCTTCACAATACTTAACTGCCTGTGATAACATTTTCATATTTTTTTCATAGTTGATATAGTTTTCCATAAAAATAAATATAGCATAATTGGAGGTTAAAAATGAACTAATTTGAGTATAAATTAGTTGTATAACATGAAAGTTAGTTTACGAGAGGCAGGAATATAATGAACGAAATAGTAAATTTTGTAAGAGAAATTTTGATGTTGGAATCAAAAGACACTACCCCTATCGGATTATGCAGTTTTGACTGTGTTAAAGAAACTAAGAAAACAAAAAATAAACCCCCGAGGAAAAAGGAATTACGATTATCTGAATTAATGGATAAATAATAAAAAAATCTTATTGTTAAAATCCCTTGTGATATGCTAAAATATTCATTAAAGAATATTTTTTGAATTAATATTATAAGGGAATTTTTAAATGAATATTTTTAGTCTGTTATTAGGGAAACAATACAATGTATTAACTTATCTTCCTGAGGCTGTTCTTGTTATTGATGAAACAGGTAAGATTCATTATGCGAATAAAAAAGCTTTCAAATTATTTGAAACTCAAAAATTGAGGGGTAAAAATATTAATGAATATTTTATTATTAATTCAGAAAATATAATAAAGAATAAAGATGAAGAAATAAAACAAATTTTAAAAATCATCTCGGAAGAGCAGAATACAAAAATAACTGATGTTAAAGTTACTGATGTTTCATCAGGTAAAAATCAAAGATACATATTAACAATAATAGATAATACGCAAGACCATTCATTATTGGATGAATTAATTACCGAAAGACAAGAGCATAAAATATTAAATCATACAAAAAATGCTTTATTAACAAAAATGTCTAATTATTTAAAATCCCCTTTGTATTCAGTTATAGGATTTTCACAGGCTATATTGGAAGGTCTAAGCGGTGATATTAACGAAAAACAGGCTAAATATCTTCAAATTATTAATTCCAATTCTAATGAGTTATTAATTTTTATTGAAAAACTCCTTGAAATGTCTAATGTTGAATCAGATTTATATAATTTTGACTACAAAAATTTTGATGTTTCTTCCCTGCTTGGTGTTGTTATTAACGAAGCATCTTTAAAATTAAAAAACAGAGATATTTCAATCTCCGTTAATTCGGAAGGCTTAGTTAAACAAAATTGTTATTCCGATAAAGATGTTATAAAAATGGCGATGACAAACCTTATTGATTTTGCAATAAGTTCAATTGATGTGGGAAACATTATTATTAATATTCTGAATCCTGATTCTGATTTTGTTTTATCAAAAGGATTTAATGTTGAAAGTGATATTAATGATAAATCATATTTAATGTTTGAGTTATTAATAAAAGGAATAGACAGTTCACAATTTAATAATACGGATATGTTTGACCCTTACGTACAGGTTGAAAAAAATTCAAAAAAATATATGATACAAAGCTTGCTTTTAGGGAGTACAAAAAAATACATAAATAAGTTAAAAGGGGAAATATGGCTGAATAACCAGCTTGCCAATCAAATAACAATAAGTTTTTTAATCCCTATTGAGAAAACTAATCAGGAATAAACCCGTAAAGTAGAGATAAGGCTGTATATGGCAAAAGTAGAATTAAAGAATATTATAAAAATTTATGATACGAAGAAAATAATAGATAACGTATCATTAGATATAGAGGACAAAGAATTTCTTGTATTGGTTGGGGCATCAGGCTGCGGGAAATCTACATTACTAAGAATGATAGCCGGATTAGAAGACATTACATCAGGGGAAATATATATAGACGGAAAATGTGTTAATAATGTGCATCCAAAAGACAGAGATATAGCTTTTGTATTTCAAAACTACGCACTTTATCCTCATATGAGTGTATATGATAATATGGCATTCCCATTAAAAATGAGGAAGATGTCAAAAAAAGATATTGAAAATAAAGTAAAAGAAGCCTCAGAGATACTTAATTTAAGTGAACTATTGAATAGGAAACCAAAACAACTATCCGGAGGACAAAGGCAAAGAGTTGCATTGGGACGTGCAATTGTAAGGAATCCCAAGGTATTTCTTATGGATGAACCTTTATCAAATCTTGATGCAAAATTAAGGGTGCAAATGCGTTCAGAAATAAAGAAGCTGCATGAACGATTAAAAACAACCTTTATATACGTTACCCACGACCAAACCGAAGCAATGACAATGGGGGATAGAATTGCCGTTATAGATAACGGTGTTATTCAGCAAATAGGTGCTCCTTCTTTTGTATATAATAACCCCGTCAATAAATTTGTGGGAGGATTTTTAGGTGCACCCTCAATGAATTTTATTAATGCGGAAATCAAGGATAACTATATTAATATAAATAATAACAATTTCATGCTCAATGATGAGCAAAAATCCAAATTAGCAGGATATACATCTGTAATATTAGGAATCAGACCCGAAAAATTCAATTGCACGGATGCTAATTTTGAATTTAATTCAACCGTTGAAATAACAGAAATGCTTGGAAACAGTCAAATTATTTATTTTAAAGCAAATCAATCGGAATGCAGTGCATGTATTTCTGCAGATACCAATGCCGGCAAAGATATTAACCTTAAAATAAATACCAATGACATTATGTTTTTTGATGTAAAAAGTAATTTAAGAATTATTTAATCTTTTATAATAATAAGATTATTGGCAATTTTCATTTTGCAAGTGGGGAGTACAACATCCTGAAGTCCGTTGGCAATACTAATAACGCTTCTTGCTTCAAGCACAACGTCCTCGCCTTTATAATTAAAAGTATAATCTGTATCTCTGTCTGATCTTATTGTAATTTGATTCATGATTTCTCCTTAATCTAAAATTCTTCTTCCTTCAATAGCCTTAGCCAGAGTGATTTCGTCGGCATATTCAATATCCGAGCCGACAGGAATCCCAAACGCTATTCTTGAAATTTTTATATTAAACGGTTTTAAAAGTTTAGAAATATACATACTTGTGGCTTCACCTTCTACCGACGGAGAAAGTGCAAGAATAACTTCATTAATATCGGCATCCGTTACTCTCGTTAACAGTTCTTTTATTCTTATATCTTCAACCCCGATTCCGTCTAAAGGGGATAAAGTACCTTGCAATACATGGTATAACCCTTTATATTCTCCTGTTTTTTCTATTGCAATCAGGTCTTTTGTTTCTGCTACAACACATATAGTTGTTTTATCCCGATTGGTATCCGAACATATTTCACAAGGATTTGATGCTGACATATTAAAACATATATCACAATAGTGAATGTTTTCTTTAGCATCAATTATAACTTTTGAAAACTTCTCTACTTCGGATTGAGGCATTTTCAATAAATGAAGTGCCATTCTCTGCGCAGATTTAGGACCTATACCCGGAAATTTTTGGAAAAACTCAATTAACTGAGCAAGCGGTCTTGTATATTCCATTAGAATAATCCGGGAATATTTATACCGGCAGGAACTATGCCTTTCATTTTATCTTGCATTTTTTTGTTTGCATCTTGTGTTGCCTGCTTCATTGCGGTAGTAATTAAGTCTTCTAACATTTCAACTGTTTCATCATCAACGGTTTCAGGATTTTCAGAATTTATAGCATTTTTTGATAATTTTATGGATTTAAATTTTCCGTGTCCGTCTAATGTAACACTTACGGCACCGTCACCTGCCTGAGCCGTAATCTGTGCATCTGCTAAATCTTTTTGTGCATCCTGCAATCTTTTTTGCACTTGTTGTGCTTGTTTCATCATATTTGCTAAATTCATTTTAAAACTCCATATCTCTAATCTGTTTTAATCATTATAATTCAACCCTCTTTTCTTATCAAGTTTTTATTATTTATTTTTAATATTAAACAGAAAATTTTTATTCGAACAGGGGAAGTGAAAAAGTTATTGAAGTTCCTGTTTGTTGTGAATTATCGGCAGATATAACTCCGTTATGCGCTTCTATTATTTTTTTGCAATTATATAATTCTAAACTGAATCCGACTTTTCTGAATTTGTTTGAACAAGCCAAATATTCTTCAAAAATTTTATCCAGTTTTTGTTTTGTTTCTCTTCTTCCGTAATCCGTAAATGACACATTTATATTATCTTTACCGCCTGTTATTTTAATTATTATTTTTGAATTTTCGCAGCTTTCTTCCGATGCATTAATTATAAGATTATTAACTACTTTACTTATCTCGTTTACATCTATATTTATATCCTGTATTTCTCCTTCTACCGTAAACTCTATTGTTTGATTTTTTCGCTTAAGTAAATCAGACAACTTTGTGCAATTTTCTTTAATTAATTTAACCATTGAATACCTTTGCTTTTGAAGTTCATACAACCGAAATTCATTTTTATATTTTATTAAAAGATTATCCGTCATATAGTTCATAAATCTGCAAGAATTTAATAATTCATCCAGAATCGATTTCAAATTTCCCTCCAGCTGCCCGAATTTATTATTTAATATTAATTCTAAAATTCTTATATTCGCTCTAATCGGTGTTTTTAAATCGTGCGAGAGTATATCTATAAACGTTTCTTTTTGTATTTTGTTCTTTATTTCCTGAGTTATATCCTGAATAATCACATAATACCCCAGTATTTTATTATTTTTATTCCGAATTTTACATATGTGAACATCCATCGGAATATTTTGCATATTTACTTCATCATTAAATAAAAGCTTTAAAAACAGATGATTTTTTGCCGAATTTTTAAAATTTTCTATGTTTATTATTATATTTTCATTAAAAAAACTGTTTATTACATCATAAAGGTGAGTTTTATTTTTATAGTCTAAATTATTAGTATTGTGATAAATTATATTTAATTTTGAGTCCGTTATAATTAAATCACCGGTAGAATATTTTGCTATATTAATTAATATATCTTTTAAAACAGTAATATCTTTTTTAAATAAAGAATCTATAAATTTCATTCGTAATCCAATCCTAACTCATATGACTGTAAAAAATCTGAAAACCCCCAATGTATTTTCACTTTTTAACAATAATAAATTTATAAAATAATTCAAAAATTTTTAATTACCCTGACGGGTAAGAATAATTGACCTATATATTTTATTTAAATTACTTTCCTATACAAAAATTATCAAAAATATTATTTAAAATATCATCCGTAATAACTTCACCCGAAACTTCGGAAATAAACATTAATGCTGATTTAATGTCAATGGAAATCAAATCTTGAAGTTCAAATCTTTTACACGCTTCTTGAGCATCAATTAAAGCTTGTTTTGTTTTCTCAAGACATTTTTGCTGTCTTTGGTTAGTTATAAATTCAACTTCGGTAAGATTTTGTGACACAACTGACCGTTTAATTTTTTCTTTTAATAATTCAATATTTTCACCTGTTTTAACAGAAATATTTACTGAATTATCAATATTTTTATTTAAGTTATTTATAACGGCTAAATCAGATTTTGTACCTATTTTTATACAATTTTTATCCGAAATATAATTAAATATTTCATTATCTTCATCACAAAACCCTATTGATAAATCGTAAAGGAAAAGAACTAAATCAGCCTCATCAAGATATTTTTTAGAATAATCAATCCCTATAGCTTCAACCTTATTAATATTTTCATCATCTCTTATACCTGCGGTATCAATTATGGTAACAGGTATACCTTCTATATCAAGCGTTTCTCTGATAACATCTCTTGTTGTACCTGCTATTTCAGTAACAATTGCACGTTCTGAATTTAAAAGTGTATTAAATAATGACGATTTGCCGACATTCGGTCTGCCTGCCAAAACTATTTTTATGCCTTGTCTGAATACATTTGAACTGTTAGAAAAACTCAAAATATAATTAATCTTATCAATTAATTTTTGAAGCTCTGTTTCAATATATGAATATTCCGGCTCTTTAACATCTTCGGGAAAATCAACTGCCGCTACAATTTTTGATAATAAATCAATAATACCTTGCCTGATTTGTGATATTTCAAATGATAACTTGCCGAACAAATTTTTTGCACCCGCAAGAGCAAATTTCTTTGTCGGAGCTTTGATTAAATCCAATACCGCTTCTGCCTGAGATAAATCCATTTTTCCGTTTAAAAAAGCTCTTTTGGTATATTCACCTTTTTCCGCCAATCTTGCTCCCATATTAATTGTCATCTCAAGTATCTTGTTTGTAATATGAATACCTCCGTGACATTGTATTTCTATTACATCTTCACCCGTGTAGCTGTTTGGTGCTTTAAACGGCAAAACTATAACATCATCTATTTTTTCATTATTTTCTTTTATCTCTCCATGATAAATCTTTCCGGGAACAAGGTTTTGATGCGAAAATATTTTATCAATAATAATAAAGGCTTCATGTCCTGAAATCCTTATTATACTGACACCGCCGTTCCCTATAGGTGTCGCAACCGCACTTATCGTATCTTCAGTAAATTGATTTTTCATATCCCAATTATACTCTATAAATAAGATATAATCCAGTGGCACACTCCATTGCCGGCTCACCGCCTCCATAAGAGTAATCATATTTTTAAACTGCCGTTTAAATTTTAAAACAGAATCTTTATATAAAATTATTGATATCTTATTTTGCGCAATTATTTTTAGTCATTATTTAAATTATTACAGTTTCCCGGGATAATCACTTTTTATTTCCCACCCGTCATTCATAATAAGAGCAAGACAAGTGCCTGGATAATTTTTACAATCTGATAATAAATCTTCTCTTGTTATGGGAGT
>CANPZP010000035.1 GCA_947589115.1 Candidatus Gastranaerophilales bacterium
AACCACGTGGAGGAATAGGTATTTCATATTTGGTACATAATTTACCCATTCCTCTATCAGAGAAACCAAAATCTTTTATACTCGCACCGCTATTGAGTAGATTTCAGTAAGAAATTATTCTGTTGTCTTGGTTGTTCGCGTTAAACGAGTTGCGGTCTTGCTCAACGCAAGCCCTGCACTCTCTGCTCACAATCCGCTAAACGGTTTCGCCACCGAACAAAGTTCTTTTTGTTTTCTTTTGCGAATTAAAAAGTGTATTACCGTTTTCTGATTCGTTCGTGTAATAGTTATAGGTATTTACATTTTTTGCCGTTGAATTTGAATCGCTTGTGTTAGTTGTATTCAATGAAGAATTTACACTTTGATTTTTTGACGACTGTTTATTTTTTCCGTATTGATAAGCACCGAAAGCGGTTCCTGCAAGTGCGGCTAAAGCTAATAATGGAAACATTTTTACTCCTTTCGTTATACTCTTTGTTGCCAATTTTTATTTACTGTTTGAATTTGATTATTAAAGTTCATACCTTTTGGCGAATAGCTGACAGGCGAAGCAAAAGTTAATGCGAGAGAATCTGCAAAGTCCGTTGAATGAATTTCTGTACCTTTAACAATATTTTCTTTTTTCTCTAAAGCATACCTGCCGTTACTGTCAGAAACTTTTAAATCGGGAATAATTGAAATATCACGAACAAATTCTTCAATAAATTCTTGGTCTTTAATGAAAACACCGCCGTCTTGCATGAACCAATCACGCATTTTGTCAAACATTTCAGCACGTCTGTTTGCATATTTGTTACTATCATAAGCAGATGAGCCGAATTGTACGAGTTCCAAAATCGAACCGACACCTTGCGAAACTAAGATGTCATAAACTCCAGTACCATGACCATAATCAATAAAAACTCTTTGCGGATTAATTGACTGAATTAATCTCATTACAATACCGGCAAGACGAACATTATCCATTTTATCAAATCTGTAAAACTTATGAATTATTCTTCCCTGTCTTATTGTAATAATTGTTCTGTCTGAACTTCTTGCAGGGTCAATGCCGATAATAATAGGCAAACCGCCTGAATTTAATCCCCTGTTTTTTCTTGCTATTTCGATATAATTCAAAGGAATTAAAGCATTAGATGTTGTTATAAATGCTTCTTGAATTGAAGAAGGGTATTCTTGTTTGAATAAATGTTCGCGACCTTTAAAGTCCGAAAGCAATTTTGCACGTCTCCATGCAAGTTGTTCATCATCAAGATTGTAAAGTGCTTTCAGTTCAAGTTCTTCATCAGTCCATTTTATAGGCTCAACGATTTTGCGTCTATATTCATGTTGCTGATACCACGCATAAAACAATGTCATAAAATCAGATTTATCATCAAGACCTGACTGAACCATGTTATAGAAATATGCACCATACTGGTTTGAAGTTGATTACATGAATAAGGGTGATATTTTGAGATGTCGGCTCAAAGCACCCGAAAGAATATTTGATTTTGGTTCTCGGACTTTTATTGATAAAAAAGCCCCAGATTCTTTTCGCAAAATGATTTTTGCAAACATAAAAAGAGAATTTGCATACAAATTAACAGAAAGAATTTTATTCAAAGAAATTGAACAAAATCAACAACTTCAAACCGAGTTGAACAATTTTGTTCATATAGATAAAGGCGATATTTTTGACGAATATTTTGGAAAATAAACGAGGTGGGAAATGGATTACAGAGGGATAAGCAAATTTTTATTATTTATAACGGTTACGTGGCTTATTATGTTACCGTTTGCAATATGGAAACTTGTAGAAATCATTATATGGTTTATACAACATTTTAGCATACGCATTATTTTAAGTTAATAAACGAAGTGAAGAATGAAATTGAACTTATTGAGGGTGGATCGTGTCGGATATAATCTTAATCAAAGGAAAAGTTTTAATTGAAACTGCCGATATTCAAGAAGTACGAGGTCTTGAATACCAAGGCAAGCCTGATTATGATTTAACCGGCAAATTTGTTGTGCGTGTATTTAGCAAAACACCTTTTATTGATATTGTTTGCGATTCGCTTCCTGAAGCACAACAACTTTATAAAAACATTTTAAAATCGCGGCATATAGTTGATATTAATGAAATGAGGTATGGGAAATGAAAACAGATATACCTCATAAACCTACCGATAAACTTAAATTAATTCTATTACCGCCAAAAGAATATGAAGAAATAACAGAAGAAAAAATTAAAAATTTTTATAAAAATTTAGCAAATATTTTAATTGAAGAAAATTAAATTTGTTTTTTATGCTAAAATTTTTGTATGAAATCAGCAGTCGGATATTGCAGAGTATCGTCTAAAAAGCAAGAAGACGAGGGTTTTTCTATTCCTTCTCAAATTAAATTATTAAATGATTATGCGAAAAAAAATAATATTCGTTTAATAAAAATATTTACCGAAAGTGAAACGGCAAAGAAGGCAGGAAGAAAAGCCTTTAATGAAATGCTTATTTTTATAAAAGAAAACAATTTAAACACGATACTTGTCGAGAAAACAGACCGGCTTTACAGAAATTTTAAAGATTATGTAACACTTGATGAATATGATCTTGAAATTCATCTTATAAAAGAAGGCACCGTTTTAAGTAAAAATTCAAAATCTCATGATAAATTCATTCATGGTATTAAGGTTTTAATTGCAAAAAATTATATCGACAATTTAAGTGAAGAAGTAAAAAAGGGTATAAGAGAAAAAATTTTACAAGGATATTATCCTTCAAAAGCACCGGTCGGATATATAAATGTTAAAAATTCGGAAGGTAAAAACATAATTATTCCTGATAAAGAAAAAGCACCGTTTGTGCAAAGATTGTTTGAACTTTACGCAACAGGTGCTTATTCGGTTGAAGAAATTAAAAATAAATTATACAATGAAGGTTTTAATCATAAAGGAAAACCTTATTCAAAAACGAGATTATTATTTGTTTTAAAAGATATTTTTTATGTAGGTAAATTTACATATCGCGGTGTGATTCATGACGGAAAACATGAACCTATAATTGATATTGAATTATTTAATCGCGTTCAAAAAATGTTTAATCAAAGTAAAGCAAGAACACATGATGTTGAATTTGCATATTCAGGATTGATAACTTGCGGATATTGCGGTTGTCAATTAACGGCAGAATTAAAAAAAGGCAGATATATTTATTATCATTGCACCGGCAAACGAGGTGGCGAGTGTAAAAAAGATTATATCCGAGAAGAAAAACTTGATGAAGTCTTTTTAGAATTAATTGATAAACTTCCGAACCCTGAAGACGGATTATTTGAAGAAATAAAAAAAGCAGTAATTGAAATGCGAAAAATAAAATCTAACTATGAAGAAATAAGTATGGAAGGAATACAAAAACAAATAACGCGTCTTCAAAACAGATTAGATAATTTATATACTGATAAACTTGACGGAAGAATCACACAAGAATTTTGGCAAGAGAAACACAATCAATGGCATGACGAAAAAGACCGATTAATTGAAAAAATGAAATCAATAAGCAGCACTTCGCGAACATTTGATGAAGGTACGAACTTATTGGAAAACTTCTGTAAATTCGCTCGTAGTGAGTTTTTGAAGGCAAATGGAAAAAAGAAACGTGCGATCTTAAAAATGTTAGGTTCGAACTTTATTTATAAAGACAAAAAAGTAAGCATAGAGCTTACTTCAGTGTTCAATTATTTAATAAATAATGATTTTGTTAAGTATGGCGGGACCGACGAGGCTCGAACTCGCGACCTTCTGCGTGACAGGCAGACACTCTAACCAAACTGAGCTACGATCCCAACGTTGTTAATTATATGTTAACCATAAAAAAAATGCAACACTATTATCTCATATTTATTTTACTATTTGTCTGTTTGCAATATAATTTTTTTATAACAGTATGGTAATGAGGATATTATGAATAAATATTTATTGGAAATCGGAACTGAAGAATTGGCTTATAAATTTATACCTTCTGCCTCCGAACAATTAAAAAAAGAATTTGATAATTTATTAAAAGAAAATAAAATTCAATATAAAGAACTAAAATCTTATGCGACTCCGAGAAGATTAACTATACTTATTGAAGATATCAAAGATAAACAAGAAGATGTTATAAAAACATTAAAAGGCCCTATTTGCTCGGTTGCTTATGATGAAAACGGAAATTTAACCAAAGCAGGATTGGGATTCGCCCAAAAGAACGGTATTGATATAAAAGATTTATATACCGAAAACAATTATCTTTGGGCAAAAGTCGAACAAAAAGGAAAAACAACAAAAGAAATCCTTCAGTCCTCAATACCTTCTATAATATTAAAGTTAAAGGGTACTCATTTTATGAGATGGGCTGATTTAGATATTAAATTTCAACGTCCTATAAGATGGTTAGTATCTTTATTTAATGAAGATATTATTGAGTTTGAAATTGCAGGTGTTAAAGCTTCAAACGTATCAAGAGGTCATAGATTCTCAAAAAATCAAGAAGTGGTTATTTCATCTCCTGATAATTATCTTACGGAGCTTGAAAAAGCTAATGTTATAGCTGACGTCGATAAAAGGAAAGAAAAAATCTTACTTTCTTCAAGTGAAAAAACGAAGGAAATTGATGCGTATTATAAAATTGAAGACGGCAGACTTTTAGAAGAAGTTAACTATATAACTGAATGGCCTGTCCCCGTTATTTGTTCTTTTGAAGAAAAATATTTGGAAATTCCCGAAAAAGTTATTACTACCGTTATGGCAGTTCATCAAAGGTATTTCCCGCTTTATGATTCTAAAACTAATAAATTGCTTAATAAATTTATCACAATTAGTAATTATGTTGGAGATACATTTGATAATATAAAAGCAGGTAATGAAAGAGTTGTAAGAGCAAGACTTGAAGATGCCGTATTCTTTGTTAAAGAAGATACTCAAAAACCTTTAATAGATTACGTTGAAGAACTTAAGGGAGTTACTTTCCAAAAAGGTTTCGGCTCAGTTTATGATAAAACACAGCGTATTATTAAATTATCAAAATATATTGCTGATTCTTTAAATGTAGAGTTTGAATCAATTGAAAGAACTGCTCTTTTATGTAAAGCGGATTTAGTTACTAAACTCGTTTTTGAATTTACAGAATTACAAGGTTTCATAGGTGCTGATTACGCACTTCGCTCGGGCGAATCGAAAAACGTTGCGAAAGGGATTGCTCAACACTATTTCCCTCTTAATTCAGTTTCGGAAGTTTCTGATTGTATTGAAGGTCAAGTTGTTGGTATCGCTGATAAAATAGACACAATTGTTACCGTATTTGCCGATAAAAAGAAAATTTCAGGTTCTCAAGATCCTCTCGGTGTCAGAAGAGCTACTTTGGGAATCATTAAAACCGTTCTTCAAAAAGATTTAAATATTAATCTTTCAGAATTAATAAAACTATCTATATCTCTTTTAAAAGATAAAATAGATGATGAAGAAAATTTATTCAAAACAATTCAGGATTTCTTTGTTCAAAGATTAATTATTTATATGACAGATAATCACCTCAGACACGATATAATTGAGGCAACCGTAAGTTCTAAGGATGTTCTGGCTGATTTAAATGACCTTGTTTTGAGAAATAATATTACTATAGATATTACCTCAAAAGATAATTATTCCGATTTCCATGAAGCTATTAACAGAATTATAAGAATAATAAAAGAAGAAAAGAATTTTACTGAAATTAACGAAAATCTGTTTATTTTTGATGAAGAAAAAAATCTTTATAATGCCGTAAAAAATATTAAAGAAAACGAAATACCTTATGAAGCACTTGAAAAAGAACTTGTAAAACTTATTCCTTTAATCTCAAGTTTCTTTGATAAAGTTCTTGTTATGGATAAAGATGAAAAAATCAAACAAAACAGAATAAACTTATTAAATCTTGTTAAATCTAAGTTTGATAAAATTGCTGATTTTAGCAAAATAGTATTCTAACGTAAACTTTCAATAACAGCTTTAATATTCGGATTTTTTATTGACTGCAATAAAGAATTAAAATCAATTTCTTCTTTTGCCCCGAGAATACTAAGAGTTGTTGCGGCTTCACAAACCACCGTTTCATCAGTTTCGTTTAACAACTCCTTTATTACGGGAATTGAAGTTTTAAGCTTGTAATCTTTTATTACCCTTAATGCTGATAATATACCTTCTTTTCCTGTTTTTAACTCTTTTAAAATAAATTTTTTTTGTTTATCCCAGAACTCACTGCCGCACGAATTTAATAAATTATTTATTTCGTTAATTTCATTCTTGGTATTTTTATCTTCATCAAATATGTACTCCTGATTTTCACAAAATTCTTTAAATTTTGATAATCCTTCGAGAAGAATTTGTGCTATTTTTCCGGAGTACTCATTATCTTCCTTATTTTCATTAATTAATTTATTTAATACATCGTACATTTCAAATTGAAAAATATCTGCCAAGGGTAAAATTTCACCCAAGCCGGAAATAATATAATCAATAGTTATTAACGTATCTTCAACATAATCAGATTCTAATAGTTTTAAAAGACTTTCGGCATATGGAATTTGTCCTGCTATATTTTCAGGCAGTTTTGATGTTTTCATAGCCATAAAAATTTCTTTTAACGGGAAATCATTTCCGTATGCGGTAAAAAATTTAACTGCTTTTAGCTTTTCAAAATCATCGTTACTTTCAGTCAAGGCAAGAGCAATATCATAAGAAATATCATCCTGCATCTGCCCCAAAGCTTGAGCACTGTTAAAGCAAAGGTCCTCATCATCCGAAAATGCATATTTGCTTAACGGTTCTAATGCTACTGTATCCGGAATATACACAAAATATTTTGCTGCATATTTTTTTTGTTGAATAGTCCCGTTTTCAAGTAATTCAAATATTTTATCCGTTAAATCTTCATTTGCATGTTTTGCCAGTATGGATGCAAACAAATCATCATAATACGGAGAGTATATATCAAAAAAATTTATCAAATTCATAAAATTATCTTTATTAACAGCATTTTCAATTCGCTTATAAACATTGTTTTTAACAAAATCAAAAAGAAAATCTGTTTTTTCAACCAATAATTTAAATAAATCTGCTGAGGAATTGTCAATCATAAAACAAGCTGCTTCTTGAGCTTTTTTTTCGTCTTTGCCTGTTATGTTTTTAATAAAATTTTCCATACGTTTATTATATTGTTAAAATTAATCTTTTACAAGGTAAATAATATTTTACGTATATAAAAAAAGAACCCCCGTTATCGGGAGTCCTTTTAAATATAATTTATTAATTGTTATTTAGTAATTTCTTGTGTTGTAGTAGTTGTAGTTGTTGTGGTTTCGGTGTGTTGAACATAATCATTCCATAAACTGCAATCAACTTTTAATTCAACTAATACATCTTCATCAGCTCTTGCTTTGAAATTAACACCGGGAGTTAAGAAACCGGTTAATAAACCGACACCGGCACCGGTTGGGAATCCGATAGCCATACCGTCACCTGAACGATGATTTGCTTCACCGATAGGAAGCCCGATAGCTGCACCGCCTATTGCTGCACCTGCTACTGTGTATTCTAACGGTTTTAACCATTTATTTTCAGTTAATACACCTTCATAGTTGTTAAGTACTCTTGCTATGAAAGGATATTCCTGACCGTTAGGAAATACCATTCTTGTGAAATGTAAATATACTTCTGAGTTTTTATTTACCCATCTTTTATCTCTTAATTCTTCAATAGTTGCATACAATTTCGTATTTGCAGGAATTAATAATGTTCCTTCTTTTGTTACAACATCTTTTTTGAAGTAGAACGGAATTACATCGCCTATTTGATGCTTTGTAGAATTGAATGAATCTAAGAAAGATACTCTAAATACATTTTTAGCTAAAATAATTCTTCTTAAATTAGTAATAGAAACTCTGTCTACAACTGCTTTTCCGTAATTATCCAAATGCTCAACGGAAAGAACATATTCTTTTGGTTCATCCGGAACTTTAGCTTCCTCAGCTTCTGCTTTTTTATCATCTTGAACTAAATCTAAGGCTTTCATTAATCTTGCCAATAAAACGGCAGCTTCTGCTCTGTTTAAATCTCTGTTAGGATTTAATTCATTTTCTAACGGATAGTTAACGTATAATCCGTATTTTATAGCTTTTGAAAACGGGATTCTGCCCCAATCCGGAATTTCGTTTGAATCTGCAAATTGGTCTAATACCTCTGTATTAACGTCTGTATCTTTTGTGATATGACTCATTATTGATGCGGTTTCAACTTTTGTAATAAATCTTTGCGGTTTAAATTCTCCGTCCGTATAACCGTAGATTAATCCGAATTGGTCTGATCTTGCGATATTTTCATACCCGAAGGTTTCTGATGTTACGTCTGAATACATCGGGGTTGAAGTAATCGGAGCTTCACTCAAACCTAATGCTCTTAATAACCATGCTGTCCACTCAACTCTGGGTACTTTATCTAATGGTCTATATGTGCTGTCAGCATATATAGGAACTATTCTTTTTGTAACTACATCTTCAATTTCTTCCGCTGCCCAATAATCATCCGGTATATCCGTATAATCTTTAGCTAAGGCAGTAGATACACCTGTTAACAACAATGTAAAACTTAAGCATATTGTTGCTAAATTCTTTTTAATGTTCATTTGTACCTCACTTAAACTATTTATTATTTACTTATACTTATTCCATTACAAAATAAAAAATACTTTTTCTAAAAAAATTATATGTTAAAACAAATTTTTAGGCAATAAAACTCCATATAATAATGTAGAAAAATTAAATATTTATATAATTCTTATGTATTAAATTGTATAAAGAATTCTTTAATAAATTTATAACCTTGTAAATATGAAATATAATTCATTTGCTCTTCATTGGAGTGCATATTAAAAACATCTGCAGTCCCTGCTAAAACGGGTTTAAAGGTTATGCCGTTTTTATTCTTTTTATTAGCATATATATGCGTTTCCGCTCCGGCATGGAACGAAGATATGTCTAATTTCATATTTAATTTTTCTCCGGCTTTTTTTGCCGTATCAATTAAAACTTCATCACTGCTTTTTTCAAACGGGGGAAGATGTTCTGATATTTCTAATGTTATTTGCGCCAAATTTTTATATTTTTCATTATAATTCTTTACAATCTCTTTAATATCATTAATTAAATTATTTTCATATTCTTTACTTGAACTTCTGATTGAATATATAGCTGTCGAATTTGTATTAATTATGTTTGTTACGGCTTTTTCCGCTATAACATCAAGATATTTACCGCTTTTAATTTCGGAATTTTTAATCGAATCTATTGCGGTTTCAATACCACCTCCGGCTATAACACCTAAATTTATTGATGTAACAACTCCGTACTCATCTTCTTTATATACCCCTTGAGGTATTTTATTTACAATTTCCGCAATGAGATTAGCCGCATTAATTCTTGTTTTATCCCCTATATCAATACCGGAGTGTCCGCCCTTTAATGTTTTAACTTTTACTGTTAATTTTGTATAACTTGCACCGGATATTAAAAATTGTCCTAATTTATCAGCATCTAAAACTAAAATATGTTCCGCTTCAAGTTTATCTGTTTCCAGATTATGAATACCTGTCATGTTTTGTTCTTCATCCCTTGTAAAGACTATTTCAAGGCCGCCGTGTTTTAATTCTTTATTATTATTTAATTCAATTGCAAGCATAATAGCTGCTGCAACTCCTGCCTTATCATCAGCTCCGAGGGTTCTTGTTTTATCTGTTTCTATAATTTCTCCGTTTAATCTTATATTTACGGGAGAATCATCCCCCACTACATCCATGTGCGAACTTAATAACAACATTTTTTTCGTATTATCTGTAGGTGCTATTTTAGCAATTATATTTCCGTAAGAATCTTTTTTCGCATTTATGTTATTTTCTTTAAATACGGATAATATTTTTTCGGCAACTTTTTCTTCTTTTAATGATGGCGACGGAATTTCAGCCAATGTACAAAATATGTCTATTAATTTATTCTCTTTTCTTAAATTTTCCATAAATACTCCTTTTTTTATTGATTGCCGTTTTTATTATAAATTTTATTGGCATTTCAATTATAGACTAATTTTAAGATATAGTATATAATTTATTTAGAGTTAACAAATTGAGAGAGTAATAAATATATGGCTAAAGTCTTATTATCAATTCCGGATAAGTTTTTAAATACAATTGATGAATTAGCATCAAATGAACAAAGAACAAGAAGTGAATTAATAAGGGAAGCTTTAAGAACTTATATCAAGAGAAATGTTACTTTTGATTTAAATAAAGTTAATAAAGATGCTGAATTGTTAGAAAATATATTGGATTAAATTTAAAATTCGTTTTGGTGGTTCATCAGGTCATGG
This sequence comes from Candidatus Gastranaerophilales bacterium, assembly GCA_947589115.1. Taxonomy (GTDB): domain Bacteria; phylum Cyanobacteriota; class Vampirovibrionia; order Gastranaerophilales; family Gastranaerophilaceae; genus Avigastranaerophilus. The sequence goes on from CANPZP010000035.1 coordinate 10,415, forward strand.
AATGAGAGTTCAAGCTTAATTATCGTAAGATTATTCTTGAGTAATTGAGCTAATTTCCTGCATGTGTTCTTTTAGTCTTTTGTATTCTTCCCCTGCAGAGCATGCATCAAGTGCCATGGATAAACATTCCAAAATATTTATACCACGTTTTTGAGGAAGTGTTTCTTCGTAATATTTGCGTTCAAAACTGTCGTTAGAAGGAGATACTCTTAAATTCCAGTTTAGTGCGTTATCGGATATCCCGGGCTTGTTATAAATATTCCTTTGGGCGAAAAAGTCAAGCCAGTTTATTATTACGTTATTTGGTGTCGTTACATCATTATCGGCTGAAAATAATTTTGCAACTTTTGCATTTATAAACCTGAAAGGGTTAGGGTCTGATAATATTTTATTGGAATCTATATTGAGTTCTTTTGAGATGTAGTCAATGTGGTGTTTTTTTTCTTCTTCCCCGTATTTTTCAATTGCAAGTTCGCAAGGAAGTGAGTCATGTGTTCCGATAAGCCAGTAATTTCCCTGTTCATTCGGATTTATCTCACGATATATATGAGTTTCATCTTTAGGGTTTGTATAAATGGAGTTTCTCATTCCTTTAAGATGGAGATTTTTCATAACGAACTTAGCAGGCTCGGTTAAAGCTCCCAAGTCCTCACATATTAAAAGCGAGCGGGTTTTATCTTCTATTTCATCTTCACTTAACTTTCCGCCGTTAATTTTAAGCTGTTTTTCAGCCTCTTCCCTCACTGCGGGAAGAATTATACGAGAAAGTATTTTTGAATATTCCTTTTCAATCTTGTCACGATTTTTTAGAATAATTTCTTTTGCTCTTTCAAAATCAATATCTCCTTTTCCCTGAAGCAGGATTCTGTCCCTGGATGAAGAATCAAATATTCCTTTTATTGGGTCAGGAATACCTGAAATAGTATCTTTTGTGATACCGATATCCTGAAGTTCTTTAAGTTCTCCTTCTAAAAGCAAGTTAAACATATACCGGTATCCTTGGGCTGAATTTGAATATTTTATTTTTTCTATTTCATTTTCATTTCGGGAAATAATTTCATTAATTTTATCAAAATCTTTTACACCTCTTTGTTTAAGGATTTCTCTTTCCTCTGATAAGGGATTTTGAATTGCCTCCATCGGATTTTTTAAATCATAAATTGTATCAATTGTTATTCCGTATTGGTTTAATTCTTTTAAAATATTACCTAAAAGAATAACAAATTTTATTGTTGTAATTTCTCCTTCATCTTGTTTTTCATATACCCAAGGGTCAATCATCCCTATAATATGGTCAATTCTAAGCCCTCCGGGATTATCTTCAAGGGCTTTTTTCATTATTTTTTTGAGATATTCTCCTTCTTTAGTAAGGGAATCATCTTTATTAAAAAGTTTTTCGGCAGGTATGAATCTGAAATCCCAATCTTGCGCCATAGAGCCTTTCATCGGGTTTGATGGAGCGCCCATGAAAATATTTTTTGTAAAATATGAAGGATGCGCCCATATATCGGCGTTTGAATAGCCGATTTGTTTATCACCAACTAAATTTACACCTTTTGACTTATTTTTAAATTCAATAATTTTATCGGATAGATATTGATAGTTCTCTATTGATATTTCTCCGTTTTGAAATGCTTCATTTATTGTTTTTATATCATTTTTAAGTTTAATTTGACCGAGATTTGAAGCATAGTTTGAAAATTCTTTTCGTTGTTTATCCGCAGCAAATTGAATAAATTGATAAAATTCTATTTCATCTTTGTAAGTTTTTTTCAGCCTTTTAATTTCGTCATCTTTTTCTTTTTTTGTGTATGTATTATCGTTGTCATCATATAAAACCTTATGCAGCTTGTTATCCCATTTTGTATAATCATCCGTATTGTAAATTCGGCTTATTACATCGAATATAGCATCTCGCTCCAGATAATCGGAATTTTTTTTCTTAAAGGAGTTAAATTCTTTATTCAGTTTGAGTACGGTTTCATCCCCTTCTTCTATTTTTTTCTTAAAATTTAAAAATGCAAGATTAAGGGCTTTTCGGTGTTCTTTGTGTGCGTATTCATGAAGCGCTCTATCGGGACTTAATTCAATTTGTCCCGTGTTTTTTGTTTCTCCGTTTTCTTTTATATAATGAGTGATTTTATAATTTTTATTTCTTACAATATCTTGAAATGTTTTCATATCAAGAATATTTCCCCATTTTTTGCCTGTTAATTCATAAAGGTCAACAAGCTCTTTTTTTGAAAAAAGAGTGCTTTCATAAGGAGAATAAAAAGGCGGACGTACAATCCCCGAAGGCTCCAGTGAAATTGCATCAAAACCGTTATCATATGCAAAATCAATGTATGACTTTGCGCCTTGATTCAAAGATAAGATTCCTATACCTGTATCATCCGTATTTGATGACGGGAAACTGATTGAATGAGTAATTAACACAAGATTATCAAGACCTATTGCTTTTTTTGCATCATCAATATATGCTCTCTGTTCGATTTTTTCAATCGGCCGCAGTTGTCTTTTAAATGAAATATTTGAAATTTTATTTACTCTTATCATTTTTTTATTTTTTCCGTTTCCGGTATGGTGAAGTTTTGAAGAGTATCTCCATATGTAATTTGTTCTATTACATTTTGTTTGTAATCCGGAGCATCTTCGATTGGAGTTGTAAAGCAGTCTATAAGCCAGCCGGTAAGACCTTGAAGCCAAGATGACGTTTTTTGCAGCCTATAAAGAGCATATTCGTGCTGAAATTGAAAATATCTTCTTTTTTCACAAGTATTGGGTCTGTTTAATTGTTGCAGAGAAAACGCTTCAAGCCTTTTTGCCGCAATAAGTGAGTTCATTTTTAAGGTCATATTTGCAAGAGGATTTAAAAGCAGAATTTCATTTTTATAAGCAAGCTCGGAATTATATGTAATTTCTCCGTTTAAAAGTTCTGCTGTCATTATATCGGAGTCGGGTTTTTTAAGAGCCTGAGCCATTACGGTTTGATAATTTTTCATAATCTTAAGATGTTCATAATCTTTTTTCTCAAGTCCGTTAATATTTTCAAGATTACTTAGATAAAGAGCGCTTTTTTCATGAAAATTTGCTTTTGCTTTTATGTAATCATTAAAAAATTGTTCCGCTTTAGCTTTATTAATTTTTTTTAATTCTTCATAATACGGGAAAATAAAAGTGTCCTCAAGGCTTCTGAGGTTAGTGGGCGCAATAAATTCGGAGAAGTTATTGTTTTTTGAATTATTTTCTGTATCAAGCGGGCTGAAACAAATTGCTTCACCGTAATCTATAAGCCCTATATTATCTTTGTTGTCTATTAATATATTTTCTTTTTTTAAGTCCCTGTGTAAAATTCCTTTTTTATCAAGTTCAAAAAGAGTATCAAGAAGCTGGTTTAAGCTTTTTTGATTTATGGGTTTGGTTTTAGGATTTGGGTTTTTTCCTTCGATAAAAGTGGATATAAGTATATTTCTGCCGTCTTTTAAAGTGAAATCGGCTAAATACCTCTGGCTTCTTTCTCCAAGAGAACTGACTTTTGAAAGAATTTCTCTTTCATTATGAAAATCTGCATTGATTCTTTGCATTTCACCCGTTATGGCATTTCTATTTTCTTTATGGGAAACTTTGGCGGCAACACTGTGTTGAAAACCTTCAGGGCTTAATTTGTAAACCAAACCGTCTGCTCCGATACCCAAATAATCATTGTCATCAATATTGGCAATCGCCTCTAAAAGAGCCTTTTTCTCATTATCTTTTAAATCATCGGAAAAATTTGCTTCTTTTGGGGTCCTGCTCTTAAATGAATCGATAGTACCCGAAAAAACAATATTTGAATTTAAATTAATATTATTTTTGTCAGATATGGAATTTATTGAGTTTAATATTGGTGATATTTTCATAATATTCCTATTTATAGTTGCCTTTTGTTATTTATACGATTTTGGGGCAAATGTAAATTTAGTTCACAATAAATTTCGCTTACTTTCCTTAGCACAAAATTTCCTTTGAGATATTTTTTTAAAATCGATAAAGGGAAAAATTTGCTTATATTTTAAGATATATTAAATCTTTAGTTTCGTAAAAATTCTGTTTTTAGTATTTGAAATTTCATTAAAATAAATTTTTTTTCGTGTGTATTTTTTCTAAAAACAGTTCAAATTATAAGCTTTTAAGCAAGTATACGCCTTCAGACTTGAAATTTTATATTTATGTAATAAAATTTTATTAAATAACTTTAAAGCGTGATAAATAAACGTTGAGGTAAATTTACATGGCTCGAAAAGTACTTATGATAACACTTATTGCTGTTTTTGCAATGTTAAACGGTAATTTGGCATCAAAGGCGGAAGTAACGCAAATGATGACAGTCAAAGGTTTGATAGTAAAACATTCATTGGAAATGGGGTTAGATCCTGCTTTGGCATTAAGTATTGCGAAAAAAGAATCCGGATTTTGCCATAATAAAAGAAGTCCGTACGGAGCTGTAGGTGTATTTCAGTTAATGCCTGCAACCGCTAAAAAGATGGGTTATAATCCATACCAAATTCAAGAGAATATAAAAGGCGGGATTGCGTATTATAAGCTGATGTATAAAATGTTCGGTTCTACTGAATTAGCATTGGCGGCATATAATGCAGGGCCGGGGAATGTAAAAAAATACAACGGTATTCCACCATTTAAAGAAACGAGGAATTTTGTTTCTTCTATAATGAGCAATTACAACAACTTAAAATTGAATCCTGATCCTGTAATAGCTCAGTATAAAAGTGTTATAAAAGAAATCAATTATGTAAAACCGACGGATGAAGATTTCAGGATACAGGAAGAAGCGATACTTCAATTATACTTAGCAAATCAAGGGATTTAAGGATATTTGGTATGTTTCAGGAAATAAAGACACATGAAATTACTACCGACGTTGTTATATTTACAATAAAAGATAATAAACTGCAGGTATTGTTGGTAAAACGTGCGAATGAACCGTTTAAAGGAAGATGGGCAATCCCCGGAGGTTTTATCAGATTATCTGAAAATCTGGATAGTGCGGCTCTTCGTATTTTAAAAGAAAAAACTAATGTGGATAATATATATCTGGAGCAGCTTTATACTTTCGGTGATCCGTTAAGATATCCCGGTTCAAGGGTTATTACGTGTGCATATTTTGCTTTAATAAGAAGTGATGATATTAAACTTTCATTTGATAATTCGCAGGGAATTACGGAAGTACAATGGCACGAAGTATATAATCTTCCGAATTTAGCTTATGACCATAAAGAAATTATTGAGTATTCCGTTAAGAGAATGAGGGAGCGTTTGGAATTTTGCCCGATTGCTTTCCAGCTTTTGCCTGAAAAATTCACGTTAACTGAGCTTCAAAAATCATATGAGTTAATTTTGGATATGAAGTTGGATAAACGTAATTTCAGAAAAAAAGTTTTAACAGGTGCAATTTTAAAAGAATTAAACGAATATACAAAAATAGGTTCAAAACGGCCTGCAAGATTGTATGCTTTTGATAATATTACACTAAATTCAAAACGTGGTCATTTCTTTTCTTAAATAATATAACATTTTTTGAACTGCGGTTTGAAAAGGCTGTAATTTAAATTGTATTGTTGCACAAGAGTGAGGATGCCTCGTAAAAAAGCGTATTGTGAGTTTATGTGCAGTAATTATCGGGTTGCGATAAAATGTGATACCAAATTAAAAATTAGTGTACTTTTTGGTTTTGTAAATCTTTATTTAAATTACTTATTATTTTAAGATTTAAATTAAAATTTGTGTTAAATTTTTCATGTAGAAAAAGATTAGGTGAAAATTTAATCTTACAGTTTATGATTCAGAGTCAAGGAGATTTTAGGTATGAGCGAATACTTGAGCAAGGAAGAAATTCGGAAGTGGAGAAGCTCATTGGAACGTATTACATTAGAAGAGTATGCGGCAAGGTTAGGTAAGGTTATTCAAGAGCAAAAACATGACGATAGTTTGGTTGACAGCGTTATGTTAAGATCTTTAAATTCTATGTCGCAAGATTCATATATTCCAAAAACGGAAAAAATTCAGTCATTAGCTATAAAATCATTTAATAAAGACAAAGAAATAACAGAAAAGAAAATAACTGTTTCTGAACAAAAGATTTCTAATATTAAAAAAGAAACAAGCGTAAAAAAACAGGAAAAGAAACCTGAAGTTAAGAATAAAAAAATTGAAGAACAGCAAGAAGTTGTTAATTATTCATTTAATAAAACATTAACGGCAAGAGAACAAACAGTGTTTGAGCATTTTCTTGCGAATAAAAATACAATAGTTTATGCAAAAGATTTGGCAAAAATTTTAGATTTGCCCAGAGATTATGTATATAAATACATAAAAAATCTCAGAAGCAAATTAAATGAAGATATCCTTCAAAATGCAGATAACGGCGGTTATTTATTGAAGGTATAAAATGAAAGAAAAAAAAACAATAAAAGTCGCATTCCCGCATATGGGGAACGTTTATATTGCTTGGGCTTCGGCGCTTAGAAAGCTTGGTGTTGAGCCTCTTATTCCGCCGTTAACCTCAAAAAGGACTTTGGAACTGGGTACAAAATACAGCCCTGATTCTATTTGCCTGCCGTATAAATTAATTCTGGGCAACTTTTTGCAAGCAATTGAAAAAGAAACGGATTTTGTAGCGATGATTTCTTCTCCCGGTATATGCAGACTCGGAGAATACGGTCAAAGTATTAAAAACGTTCTTAAAGATTTAGGTTATGAATCTAAGTATGTTGAACTTCAATTATATGACGGTTTTAAAGGGATGTATAAATTTCTTACCGAGCTTACGGGAGTTAAAAATCCGATTGTTTTAATAAAAGCAATAAATATAGCAGTAAGAAAAATGTTTGTGTTAGACAGGATAGAAAATTTATTTTCGTACTACAGAGCAAGGGAGATAACGCAAGGGACAGCGGAAAAGTATTATAAACAAGCGTTATCATTAATACTTGAAGCTGAAAATATAAAAGAATTGAAAAAAGCCGAAAAAATATCATCGGCACAAATCAGGCAAACACCTATAGATAAAGAAAGAGAAATTGTAAATGTTGATATAACCGGAGAAATATTTCTGGTACAAGATACATTTTCAAATCAGAATATAGAAAAAGAACTTGGGAAAATGGGTGTTCAAACCAGAAGGAGTTTAACTGTTTCGGGTTTTATAAAAGATGCAATAATTCCCAAATGGTTTAAAAAAGGAGAAACACACTTAGAAAGAGCCTTTCGAATGGCGAAGCCGTATTTAATGAGGGATATAGGCGGTGATGCTTTAGAATCGGTAAGTGATGTTGCTTATGCCAATGAACATGGAACTGACGGTATAATTCATATAAGTCCGTTTACTTGTATGCCTGAGATAATGTCGCAAAATATATTTCCCTCTATGAGAGAAGATTGTAAAATACCTATTTTAACATTAATTATGGATGAACAAACCGGAAGAGCCGGTTATATTACAAGGCTGGAAGCTTTTGTGGATTTAATGAAACGAAGAAAATTTATAAAATACAATAAGAATCCCGAAAAAGTTATAGGTGCAAACTGATTTTATTTCCATAATTTGAGCAAAGTTGATTGTATATAGCTAAATTGTTAAAACAGTTATATAATTAAATAGTTATGGTGAAAATAGAAGAAGAAAATAAAGAACTTGAACAGGCGCATCTTGATTTTATATCAACAGTAAGTCATGAGTTAAGAACACCTTTAACCAGTATAAGGGGTTTTGCGGATACACTCTTATCTTCATATGAAAGGCTTACTCCCGAGCAAAGAGAAAAATTTCTGAAAATAATAAAAGACCAATCCAACAGATTAATAAATCTGGTTGAAAATCTTTTGACGGTTTCTAAAATGCAGTC
>CANPZP010000036.1 GCA_947589115.1 Candidatus Gastranaerophilales bacterium
AAAATAAATAAAATGGTGTATAAGGATTAAGGAAGCGGAAGAGAAATGAAAAAGAGAAAGATGTTATTGACAGCTTTATTGTTGTATGCATTGTTTCAAATGCCTTCAAATGCAGCAACAACAATTGATGAACCTACGGTTATAACCGGGAATCAAGATTATTCAAGCCTTACCACATTAAAGCAAACGGTTTTGACCGTCGAGGGAAGCGGAAACGTAAATATGGAAGGATGGTTCAGAAATCAAAACGGAACGGTAGATAATTACGGAAATATTATTTCCTCAGATGATTTTGATAACGGAGCTGACAACTATACCGATTCTATTTTTAATAACTATGGGACTTTCACGTCAACCTCAAGTTCAGGGCTGGACAACTACGGAACAATCTATAACGAAGGAACCATGACTTTAAATAAACTCCTTAATTATAACGGTTCCACACTTACAAACAAAGGAACAATTAATACATCGAGTTTAACAAACGGTGCTTTCAGCGGTAAATCTACTCTTAATAATTCCGGACAGATAACAACCGGAACATTTACAAACAATTCAGGATGTGAATTTAACAATACAGGTGATTTAACAGCTTCAGATACATACTGGAATGACGGTATTACAAATAATTACGGAAATATTACAGCTAATAACGGCGTACATCTGGGTAATGAAGGCACGATAGATAATTACGGCAATTTTAATATTGACGGTTCAAATACCCTTAACGGTACAATCAATGTACACGAAAGCGGAGTTTTAAATTTTTACGGAAGTGAATACGGAAGTATAACAACAAGCGGTACAGGCAGCAAATTATTAAATAATTCAGGTACTGTTAATATAGCAAGCGATGTATATATTAATGATAATTCATATTCGGACTTAAAAATAGTCAACAATGCAACCGGTATTATAAACAACGAAGGTTTTTTCGGAATTAATGCTTCCAGCTCTACAATGATAACAAATAACGGGATAATTTATAATACAGGCATCGGTTATATGGATGTAGATATTACCTCTGATTCGGGAGGTACAATCTATAATTATGCAAAAGGAATACAGATATTTTACGATGACGATTTTTATTCGGGGATAAAAGGTAAAATAGAGAGCGGAACTCTTTATAATTACGGTAATGTTAGCGGTACTCTTGAAATATCGGACAATGCGGAAGCTTACTTCGGAGAAGGAACTACATTTTCTAACGGAGCAGAAGCAAAAATAACCGGAACTATGAATGAAATAGACGGCAGAATAAACAGATACAGTTCAACTACTGCCGAAGAGCAAGGCAAATACATTTTTGGCGACGGAAGCAGTATTAAATCAGACATAACATCTTCAGGATTATCTGATAAATTTAATTTTGACAAAGCAAGCACAAGCGGAACAAACATAACTCTTACAGATTGGAATTTTATACCGGATAACGGAAGAAGCTACGGCAAATATACAAAAGATGAATTAACATCAATGCTTTTTGGCAGCGAAACAACTCCTTCATTGGATATCCAAAGTGATGTACATCACACTGTTTTAAGTCCTATTCGTTATATACACGCATATACAACGGATGATGCATTGTATTGGGGACCTACGGGCAACGGATATAAAGACTTTAATCCGGCAGTTATGGCTGCTCCCGTTGCTGCTCAAATAGGCGGCTATCTTAATCAACTAAACTCATACGATGAAGCTTTTCGTAATATGGATATGTATATGTTAATGACTAAAGCTCAGCGTCAAGCTTTAAAATACAGAAATAAATATGCCGCATCTGATTCTAATTTAGTGTTTGACCCTGCAAATACTCCGTATGAGAATACATCGGTTTGGGCAAGACCTTATGCGGTTTTTGAGAATGTAAAACTCAAAAGAGGCCCAAAAGTTTCCAACGTTGCCTGGGGTTCTTTCTTCGGCGGAGAATCGGAGCTAATTGATTTGGGTAACGGCTGGGACGGAATGTTCGGTGCATATGCGGGATATAACGGTTCTCATCAGGCATATGACGGTGTAAGCATATATCAAAACGGAGGCACTCTGGGTTTTGTCGGAATGGCTTATAAGGATAACTTCTTTACCGGAATTACAGCAAATATAGGCTCTAACGCAGCTAATGCCGATAACGCATACGGAAGTGAAGACTTTACTTTATTAATGTCGGGAATCGCTTCTAAAACTGGTTATAACTGGGAATTAGCCGACGGTAAATTTATTATTCAGCCTTCTTGGTTAATGTCATATTCGTTTGTTAATACTTTTGATTATACAAACTCAGCAGGCATCAGAATTAACTCAGATCCTCTGCATGCCATCCAGTTAGAGCCGGGCTTAAAATTTATCGGAAATCTTAACAACGGATGGCAGCCATACGCAGGTGTCAGCGTTGTATGGAACATAATAGATAAGACTGACTTTAGTGCATATGATGCAACACTGCCCGAATTAAGTATTAAGCCGTTTGTTAAATACGGTATAGGGATAAGAAAAACTTGGGGCGAAAGAATAACAGGATTCTTTCAATCCTTCTTCACGGGAGGAGGCAGAAACGGCGTAGGACTTCAAGCCGGAGTAAGAATCACTCTCGGAAGCAGTGGTGAACCCAAACACGCTAACTCATCAGGAGAAAGAAAATATATAGCTAAAAAATAGATTTTTTCAATCGGCACTTAAATAAAAAAAGTGCCGATTGTTTTATCGGATACTATATTCAATATTGTGTAAACTTGTATATATAACCATATAAAAATAATAGAAAGTTTTTATTTATTAACATATAATATTATTAATATGAAGAAGCTAATAAGTTTAATACCAATAATATTTATTTTTCTTATGGGTATAAACCCTGTCCAAGCACTTGTTTCAGAAGAACAGAAGCAGGAAATAAAAGCATTATATAATTCAAATAATCTTGAAGAAGCTTATTCAATGATATCTAAAATAACTGAAGCTGAAAGAGATTATGAGTTATGGTACCTTCTTGGAAATCTGGCACAAGACTTTGATAATGAAATAAATGCCTCTTTCTTTTTGCAAAAATCGTTAATGTTAAATCCTGCGAATGATAAAGCACACTATAATCTCGGGAATATATATTTAAATCAAAAAAAATATAACAGCGCAATAAATGAATACAAACTGGCAATAAAATATAAAAAAGATTATGCATATTATTATTACAATATGGGATGTTCCTATTTAGGATTAAAAAATTACAAAGAAGCTAAAAAAGCCTTTGAAAAAGCTATAAAATTAAAAAACGACGATGCTGATTTTTATTACAATCTTGCATTCTCATACAAAAACTTAAATAATAAGATTGAAGCGGAAAAAGCTTTAAAGAAGTATGATGAATTAAAAGAAGAAGATAAATAATATGTATGACTATTTAAAAGGCAAAATCGTATCAAAGCAAATGAACTCTTATATGGGTTCTTATATTGTAATTGAAGTTAACGATATAGGATATTTAATACAAACCAACAAAAGAACTCTGGCAAAAATACAAGAAGATAGAGAAGAAATAAAAATATATGTTTCCCTAAATCATAAAGAGGATTCAATGAGTTTAACCGGCTTTGTAACAAAAGAAGAGCGGGATATTTTTAATATTTTGCAAAGTGTTTCAGGCATAGGGGTAAAACTTGCATTATTAATTTTGGATGAGTTTGATATTTCAGAGCTGGTTGATATAATGATTAGACAGGATTCCAAAGAGTTATCAAGAGCAAAAGGGGTAGGCACAAAATCAGCTCAAAAAATAATACTCGAATTAAAAGACAAATTAATAAACTGGGCAAATATTAAACCGCTTGATGCGATAGAAGTAAATATAAAAAGTATTAATCAAGATACCCTTATAGAGGTGCAAAGTGTATTAGTTTCTCTCGGATATTCTCAGGAGGAAATAAAGAATGCATTTAAACACCTTAAAACAGCTAATATTAATATAGAGAAGCCGGAAGAAATATTAAAACACACACTTGAATATTTATCTGGAATATAAAGAGGCACGAAAATGAAAATATTATATGCCGCATTTGAATTGGCACCATTTACAAAAGTAGGCGGACTTGCAGATGTTATGGGCGCACTTCCGAAATTTACGGAGGACGAGAATACTGAAATAGCTATTTTCACACCGTTTATAGGAAGCATCGACAAAGACAAATATCAAATAAAAGATATAGAAAATTCACAATTAAAAATGAAATTCGGCTGGGCTGAATATGTATTTACCCTTAAAATGTGTAAACTGCCTCAAACAAATATAAATGTATTTTTTATAGATAATCCGAAATTTTTTTCCTGCTTTAATTGCGTATATCCTTCGGGAATAGACAGTTGGTATGAACAAGAAAGATTTATAACCTTTTCTCAATGCACTCTTGAATATGCAAGATTATTAAATTTCAAGCCGGATATTATTCATTGTAACGACTGGCATACTGCAATGATACCTGTCTGGCTGAAAACTTCTTATAAAAATGATTCCTTTTTCAAAAATACAAAAACCGTTTTTTCAATACATAACTTAGCATACCAAGGCAAATATTATTCGGAAATACTCGATTTCGCAGGAATAAACAGAGAAGAAGTATACCATCAATACGGATTGGAACACTACGGTATGCTGGTTTGGATGAAAGGTGCATTGAATTATTCCGATAAAATTATTGCCGTTTCTCCCACATACGCAAAAGAAATTTTAACATATGATATGGGCGAAGGAATGGATTGGACATTAAGAAATAACCAATATAAACTTAAAGGGATTTTAAACGGGATTGATTATAGTATTTATAATCCTGAAACTGATTCGTTAATACCTTATAACTATTCAAAAAACGAATTAGATAAAAAAGAAAAGTGCAAACAAGAGGTATTAAAAGATTTTTGGCTGGATTATAAAAAAGACCGTCCTCTAATTGCAATGATATCAAGGCTGGTGGAACAAAAAGGAATTGATTTATTAAAATATGCCGAAAATGAATTAAGACAATTAGATGCAGATATAATCATATTGGGAACGGGTGAAAAAAGGTATGAAGATTTCTTTGTATGGCTCAGCTACAATTCTCCTAACGTAAGGGCAAGAATAGAATACAGAAATGATTTATGCAGCAAAATATACGCAGGAGCCGATATGTTCTTAATGCCGTCAAGATTTGAACCATGCGGATTATCCCAATTAATAGCACTAAAATACGGTACAATTCCGATTGTAAGAGCTACGGGCGGACTTGAAGATACAATTATCGGATATCCTCTCGAACACTCCGACGGATTCAAATTCTTTAACTACAATGCTCATGACATGCTTAGCGCCGTAAATTATGCAATAAATGTATATCATAATAAACAGGAATGGAACAAATTAGTAATTAATGCGATGAGTAAAGATTTCTCATGGACTAAAAGCGCAATAGAATATAAAAAAATATACAAAGAACTGACGGCATAAATTATTTTACTTTACACCCTTCATCTTCAGAATCAATTTTATCATCAAAATCATTGTCAATACCGTCAAAACAAGAACCAACAGATTCAAAACCTTCCGCAACGGGGTCATAATATAAGTATTTTTCAGGTATTTTATCCCATAAATATAAGAACGTATTTTTTAAATACTGTGTAAGCTCAGTATTATAAATAATAATCACATTTTCATCATTCCTTATATTTGCATTTTTAGTAAAATTCATAGACCCTATAAGAGAAACCGAATCATCAATAAACATAGCTTTCATATGCATCTTACCCGCATAATTCTCCGTTTTCACCTTAATCCCCGCACTTCTTAATTTTTTGTGAATTGAATATTTATTATGCGCATTAGTTGAATCATTTATTATTTTAACGTCAACACCCCTATTGTGTGCATTTATTAATGCATCTGATAATTCATTATTTGTTATATAAAATATCGGGATATAAATATACTTTTTTGCTCTGTTAATTAAAGGAATAATCTGCGTATTAATTATCTTATCTCCGGGAGAGAAAAATATATACAACTTAACATCATTACCAATATTAATAACAGATTTTTGAATCTGTGCTTTTTGATTATGAAATTTTCCCGAGTACATATTTTCAAACTCTTTTGTAAAAATTTGAGCGGCAGATTCTGAATCTATTAAAACGGAATAATTTGCATTAAATTCAGTTATTCCCGTTTTTGTAATATTGCTTGAGCCTGTCCAAACCTTCTTTTTATCTATTATAAAAAACTTATTGTGCATTATTGCCGATAAATTGGAGGTCTTATTTTCATAATTATTATCAGACTTAAATGACGGGATAGCTTTTTGTAATTTTAACGTATCTTTATAATAATTTCCGTTTTTCCTGTCATAATCAGTAACCCAACGGATTTTAACTCCTCGCTTATAAGCATTTGTAAGCGCATTAAATAATTCCGGCTGATTTTCTATTCCGTATATCGCAAAATCTATTGTTTCTTTTGCATTGTTTATTTCATTTTTCAGAGCAATACAAGCTTCTGTTTTACAGGTTGATTCAGGTTTAAATGTTTTGTTTAAATCTAAAAAATATACTTTTATCTTAGGTATTGAATAACTGCTCTTAACAAATTTTATTTTTTCAGTTTTATATTTATTCTTTATTCCTATAACTTCAGGCTTTTTATTTATACAGTAATTACAAGGAACCGCATCAGGATTCAATTTTTCTTTTTCTATTATTTTATAAAATTTACTCTCTTTCCCCGTTTTACAATTTATTCTGTGATATCTCCTGCTGCGGATATTATAAATAACATAATCATCTAAATTATAACTTTTAACTTTATCGAAAAACTTTTTCTGTGTTTCATCCGTATCATCAAAAAATAAAGATGATTGAAGTAATATTTGTCTGTAGCTTTTTCCGTTGATAAACAAATCGGAATTTTTATACCTGACTCGTTTACCTTTAATAAGCCTATTTACAAACTGCATTTGCATATAACTTATAAAAAACTTTTCATCCTCTGTTAAATCTTTTAAACTTTCATATTCAGACAAATCAGAATCTTTATTTACATAGTTTAAATTTAATATCTTAACCGGATTACTTTCATCAAGTATATAATTATTATTTGTATCTATAAATATTTCGGAAGGACTGACAACTTTTAATACCCTGACATCATCCTTTACCGATATAAACAAACCAAAGCACAAAGATATTATAAATAATATTAATATTATAAATGTATTTTTCATAATAAACATTATACAAAAAATAATATAGTAAAATTATATTTAAAAATTTAATAAATATTTTTAAATAAAAAATATAAGGGTATTATATTAAAGTTGAAAAAGAAAGGAATTAGAATGGTGAGTAACGTAACAATTTTATTTAAAGATGTAAAAAATTTTCTGTTAAATGAGGTGAACAGAGTATTTATAGCAGTAGTCATCGTAGGGATATTGACCTGCTATAACTGCGTAAGAACGGAAATCCTATTCATTAAACTTGAAAAACAGCAAAAAATAAATCAGGAAGAATTGTTAAACTCTGATAAAAAAATAATAGATAAAATTCATTTCAGATACTTCAATATAACCAAAAGTTTAGAAGAAATACATAAAATAAAAATCGACACTAAAAACGGAAAACTTGAAAAATAGATAAAATTAAGAAGTCTGTATTCTTAATATACAGGCTTCTTAAAGCAATTTAAATAATATTCCCCGATTCTTTAATTATTGTATTATTGCCGTATAACAACCAATCAACATCGACAATAAAATTCTTTTTAATATTATTTAAAATATAAATATCAAAATCCAATTGACCCGTAACAAGCTTTAAGTAATCCTTTTCTGAAATTTCAAGGAGTTTAGCCATTTCACGGTCAAGGAAATTATGCTTCTCTTGAATAATAACCAGTCTTTTGCCTGCTTGGGATAATTTATCTTTTACAGTATTATCACAGCATCTCTCAAGCGTATTTTTATTATTGACAAATATCTCTCCCTCCCCCGTTAACAGCCAATTTATATTTACATTACAAATTTGTGCTAACGAAATTAAAAGTTTATTTGCCGCTTTACGCTCATAAGTTTCATACCTTTGAAGCGTTGGCTGCGGTATTTTAAGCTTTCTCGAAAAAGAATATACGCTTTCTCCAAAAATATTCCTGACCTTTATTAATCTTTTTATAATATCTTTATCCATATTTATTCATTTTGTCATTGACATCTTATGACATTTGGTATATACTTAATTATAAGAATACACATTGTAGACTACTAAATACCATGTAATATTATATGATGAATTTTTATTAAGGACACAAAAGTTATTAATAATTCATTCAGATATAGTAATTTAAAAACAAAATAGTGTAAATCAACAAACTAATATACAAAGAATTATATAGTATTGTTATTTGTTGTGCAATTTTATAAAAATAGGGGATAGTATTCATGATTGAAATAAAGAACATGAAAATCTTTAACTGTTCAAGTAAGGAAAAAATGCATTGGTCAAAACTTAGAATAAAAGAGAAAATGTGTATGGAACGGTTCAAATTTAACGGGCAAATAATGGATAATGCAGATTTATGCAAAATAGATTTAGCCTTCAGCGAGTTAAATAATACCAAAATAAGGGAGAGCAAATTAAATTCAAGCTGTTTTAAGAATGCAAAATTAAATAAAAGCGAAATACAAAGAAGTCAATTAAATAATACAGATTTCAGTTACAGTGAATTAAAAAAGGTAATAATTGAGGATTGTCAATTAACCTTTTCTAATTTTAGAGGTGCAAATTTAGAAGGAGGAAAATTAAAGAATTGCCTGTTAAATTATTCGGATTTTAGATTTTGCAATCTAAGCAATTGTGACCTGTCAGAATGTGATATCAGCTGTTGTGATTTTAGATTTGCGAAATTTAAGAATACCAAAATAGGTAATTTTGAGGGTAAAGAAGTATTGATTGATGATTTTATGAGTGTGTATCCGGTAGGTAAAAAATCAAAGCAGATGATATTGTTTAAATCTAATTTGGGAATTTTAATAAAATACGATTTATTTTTCGGGAGGGAAGAAAATTTTTATAAGTATATAAGGAGTAAGAAAGGCAGAAATAATATAGACAACATAATAAAAATTGCTCAAGAACAATTTAAAAGAAAAGAGGCAAATTAATGATAATACAAGGGATTATAATTTTAATATTTTTAACGGTGCTTATAAAAATCAATTCAAAAACGTTTAAATGTATAAACAAAAAAGATGAATTATACGCAAGGAGGGTAAAATATTTAAAGCAGAAGCAGTATGATTATTACTATACACTTGCCATAAATTCACCGGATCTTTTATGCAGGAAGCTTGCGGCAAACGACATAGAACAAATAGAGAAAAGGAATTTAGTATTTAGTTTATATACAAAAACTAAACAATAAAAAAACTTTGCTAAAAATAATGTATTCTGATAATATAGAAGAAGCACGGAGAGGTGTCCGAGTGGTTTAAGGTGCAAACCTGGAACGTTTGTGCAGGGGCAACTCTGCCGGGGGTTCGAATCCCCCCTTCTCCGTTTTTTAATTAGTATTTACGGGGAGTACTTAATTGGAGCAAAAAACAAAAAGAAAAGTTATAAATTTACTCGGAGTGAAAATTAAATACAAAGTAAAAGACAAAACAAAAGAAGTCCCTTCATCTGATTCAAGTTATAACACGATTTTATATACAATAGAAATGCTAAAAGCATACGGAATAAGATATATCGTAACATCTCCCGGATGTCAAAATGCCGTATTTAACTATAAAATACAACACGACGATTATTTTAAATGTATTTCAGTAGTGGATGAAAGAAGTGCAGTATACGTTGCAGCGGGGATAGCACAGGAAACTCAAGAAGCGGTAGTAGTGGCTTGTACGGGTGCAACGGCAAGCAGAAATTATCTTTCGGGATTAACCGAGTGTTATTACTCAAATCTTGGTGTAATTGCGTTAACTTTCTTTAATTACGATAATAATGAATACAATTTAGGCGCACAATTTACCGATAGAAAAATTACACAAAATGATATAAAAAGAATATCGGTACAACTTCCGCAAATGCACAATAATCAAGACAAAAAAAGATGTTTAACTTATTTGAATACTGCATTATCAACCGCAGTTTATAAAAATAGCCCCGTGCATATAAATATACCTTCTACACTTGACTATCATATTGCCAATGAACAAAAAAAGAATAAGACTGAAAGTATAAATGATATTTGGACTACAAAATATTATTATGATGAGTTTGAAGGTATAAAAGATTTAATAAAAAGCAAAAAGACCGCAATTTTTATAGGCAGCCACGGAAAATTTAAACAAGAAGAAACAAAAGCTATATCTGACTTTGCACAATCATATTCAATTCCCGTAATATGTGATCATACTTCCAATTATCACGGGGCAAATAAAATATTAGTTAAAGAAATACAATATACCCTAAATGAAGAATTACATCCCGATTTAGTTATAGATATCGGCGGAATAACAGGAGAATATGCGCTTTTTCTTTTTGAGAAGGCAGAAATTTGGAGAATATCAGAATTAAATGAATTTAACTGCAGATATGATAAACCTGTATCCAAGATATTTATGATGAAAGAAAAAAGATTTTTCTCTTCTCTTATTAATTCGGAAAAAGAAGAAAACGGGTATTATAATGAATTAACAAAAATAATACAAAGAAAAGAATACAGTGATTTACCGTTGTGTATGCCGTTAGTATGCCAAAAAACAGCGGAATATATAGGTGAAAATGCGTTATTACATTTATCTATTTTAAACTCGCTCAGATGTATGAATTATTTCAGGTTGTCTGAAAGCATAAATGTAAGGTCAAATGTGGGAGGTTTCGGAATAGACGGCGCAGTTTCCACTTTAATAGGACAATCACTTGTAACAGATAAAAAATGTTTTTTAATTACGGGAGATTTAGCATTTTTCTATGATATGAATGCCATAGGACAAAGAGATATCAAGAATAATATAAGAATATTAATGGTAAATAATAACAGGGGCGTAGAATTTAGGATAAATCCCGCTCTTGAAAAAACTTACGGAGAAGAAACGGATAATTTAATAGCTGCAGCAGGACACTTTAAAGGCGGAGCAAAAGCCTGGGCTGAAGCTTGCGGTTTTACTTATTTATCATGTGATACGAAGGAAGGTTTTCTCTCTCAAATTAAAGATTTTTGTACTTTAAATTATGATAAACCCGTATTTTTTGAAGTATTTACAAGTAATGAAGATGAAATTTGCGGGTTTGAAATAATGAATAATATGAGATAGATAATAAAAAATATAATAAAAAGAAGGACAAATAAACTTTGTCCTTCTTTTCTTTAAATACAAATGCTTAAATAAAATGTCTTATCCAAATATATGCCGATGATAAAGATAAGGATATAAATACGACTACAATACCGTATTTCATAAAGGACAAGAATTTAATAACGTGTCCGTGTTTTGCTGAGTTTTCGGAAACAATAACATTGGCGGCAGCACCAATAATAGTTAAGTTTCCGCCAAGACATGCGCCTAAAGATAAGCACCACCACATAGGACAAACAAAATCAGCACCTTTTTCAAGTTCTATTTCGTGAATCATAGGTGCCATAGTGGCAGTATAGGGGATGTTATCAATTATTCCGGATAATATTCCCGAAGCCCATAATATAACCATAGATGCAATTTTTTGAGAACCTGCGGTAACTTTTAACAGCCAGTCAGCCATTAATTTAATTCCGCCCGCAGCCTCAAAAGCGCCTATAATTATGAATAACCCGATAAAGAAAAATATTGTATTCCATTCTACTTCTTTGAATGTATCCTCGGGATTTTCAAATAATAACAATATACTTGCACCGATAAAAGCTATGATTGATGTTGATATATGTGTAATATCGTGGGTCAAAAATCCTATAATAACAAGGGTTAATATAATCATGCTTCTTTTTAAAAGTGCAAAATCAGTTATTGTTTTAGAATTATCAATCTCTTTTATACTTTCCATCTTTTCAACCGTTGTTTTTAAATCCTTTTTAAAACAGAGATAAAGGAATACTAAAACAGCAGCCATTATTATAAAGCAAATTAGGGTCAGTTCGGAAATAAAATCCATAAATGAGAAGTTAGCGGCGCTGCCGATTATAATATTCGGCGGGTCACCTATCAATGTTGCCGTACCCCCAATATTAGAAGAGAATATTTCAGTTATCAATAACGGCACAGGATTTATATCTAACTGTTTTGCAACTACAAAGGTTATTGGCATAATTAAAATAACAGTGGTAACGTTATCTAAGAATGCCGATAATATTGCGGTAAAAAATGCTAAAACAATAAGCACCATTAAAGGCTTACCTTTTGTTAATTTTAAAAGTTCAATAGCAATCCATTTAAATATACCGCATCTTGTTGTAATGTTTACGATTATCATCATTGAAACCAACAAGAAAATAACGTTAAAGTCAACAAAATTAATAAAATAAAATTCGTTAAGACCCGATTCGGCTATTTTGTCCTGACTTACAAGCCCTGAGAAAACAACAACAGCCGCACCCAATAAAGCAATAGTTACTTTGGGGATTTTTTCCAATGCAATAAAAATATATGCCAATATCAATATAACGGCAGATATTATAATTGCATGATTTTGGACTAGTGCATAAAAATGTTCCATAATCTTCCTCTCATAATATATTTGTAAAAATTCTAACAAAAACATAACCGGATTAAAATACAGTTAATTTTTTATAAAATATAATGTTAATTTTTGTAAATTTTTGAAAATAACAGCTAAAGTACCCCCCCCCGAGCCGATATATAAATTACAGCACTATGAAAGGAGAAAATCATGACAAAAGATTTAAACATTAAAAACAACTCTATTGAACAATTACAACAGTTTCAGACAAAAAAAAGTGAAAATACTGAAGATTATGAAGGAAATGAAAAAATTTCATTGTTTGATGATGCTTTAAATGAGGAGGTAACGTTTTATGACTTCGATAAACAAACAATAACTCCGGAACAAGTGGAGTTAATAAAAGAGTTTCTAAATGACCCGGATAAATTTGAATTAAATTTCCTAAAAAGCCCAAAAGACAATACATATACAGAAAAATTAACAAGTAAGACTATAGAAGATTACGAAAAAGAATTTGAAGAAAAATATCCGGATTGTATACCTGATGGAGGAATATGGAAGAAGATAGGTGAAAAGCCAGAAAATCCTGATACACCGGAATTTAAACAACATGATGCAGAAATGGAAAAGATTGAAGAAGAATATGAAAGAACTCACCCAAAACCTGATATTGATCCATACGCCATGTATCTCTTTCCTGACTGGGAATTTGGGAAAAAAGAATATATGGCTAAACAAGAAGAAAATTATAGAGCAGAACATCCTGAATATGCAAAACAAGCTGTAGCTCTAGATAATCTTAGAAGAGAATATCACATGAAACATATGACCGATGTGTAAATATTAAACTAAGGAAGCTGTATATTTTTCATCAAGTTGCTTAATAAGAAGGAAATTACTCATGAAAATTAATCAAAATACTTCTTCAGAAATACAAGAAGCATTTAAAAACTATAATTATATAAAAAACAAAGAAGATGACGAAAAAGTTTCACTTTTCGAAGAATCTCAAACTGAAGAAAATGGTATTTCGGAAAAAGAAAAATACGATAATGAAGGCTGTACTGACGGAAACGATGACGGTAAAATAGGCTTTTGGGAAGGATTAAAATCCGTATGCAAAGGTATAAAAAATACCGTCAAAGAACAAGTAGGCTCTTTGGTATCGTCAGTAAAAGAGCATCCGATAAAAACAGGTTTATTATGTGCCGGTGCCGCAGTGTTATGTGTCCTTGGAGGGCCTATAGCCGTAGCAGGTCTTTCGGCAGTAGGAGCAGTAACTGCAGGTGTCGGCATATATAAAGGAGCAAAAGGGCTTAGTGAAAGTATAAAAGATGCGAAAAATGCAACTACTGATGCGGAAAAGAGGGCTGCTCTGGAAGATGCAGGAAGTAACGGTCTAGCAATTGGAGAAAATATTGTACTTGGTGTCACGAGTGCAGCATCAGGATTAAAAGCTATTAATGCCGCAAAAACAGCCTCCTCGGCTGCCGCTGCAAGTACAATTGATGATGCGGCAAAAATATCGGCAGAATCAATTGATGATGCTGCAAAAGCTTCAACAAGTTCCCTGGATGATGCCGCAAAGGCAGCGGCAAATTCAAGTGATGATTCAATGAAAACTATTACTACCGCAAAGGAAGCAGAAGCTGCAGGACACAAATTAGGCAGAACTTGGAAAAGACCCGACGGTGAAGTAGTTACTTTTGATAAAAGTACAAATACTTGGCTTAAAGATCCGGATATGGCGAAATTTATGAATGGCAGTGATGATATTGTAAAAGCTTCAACAGGTTCCCTGGACGATGCCGCAAAGACAGCAGCAAGTTCAGGTGATGATATTGCAAAAGCTTCAACAGGTTCCCTGGATGATGCCGCAAAGACAGCGGCAAGTTCAAGTGATGATTCAGTGAAAACTATTACTACCGCAAAGGAAGCAGAAGCTGCAGGACACAAATTAGGCAGAACTTGGAAAAGACCCGACGGTGAAGTAGTTACTTTTGATAAAAGTACAAATACTTGGCTTAAAGATCCGGATATGGCGAAATTTATGAATGGCAGTGATGATATTGTAAAAGCTTCAACAGATTCTCTGGACGATGCCGCAAAGACAGCAGCAAGTTCAGGTGATGATATTGCAAAAGCTTCAACAAATTCCCTGGATGATGCCGCAGAGACAGCAGCAAATTCAAGTGATGATTCAATGAACCTATATCGCAACAGAATTAACTCATTAAAACAAAAATACCGTAACGGTCAATTATCCGAACAAGATTGGAACAAATATGTTAATGAGGAATATTCTAAAATAAGAAAAACAGGAAAATATAGGATTGATTACGGGGAAAATAATTTTTCCGATTCAATAAATAATATTAATTCAGAAATAATACATCCCTCAAATCAAAATGTAGAAATATTAAATGAAAACGGCTGGGCATATAGGGCTAACCGGAGAATTATGGCTCCTGAAGAAATAGGACAGAGAATGTCATTAAACGTAAAAGGCAACTCAAACCTTTTAAAAGAAATGGACAGACTAATGACAAAGGGTGAATATATTGATGATTTTGGAAATGTAGTAAAAATAAATGTTAATGATTTCTATTATAAAACATATCAAAATCCATCATTATGGGGATCAAGAGTTGATCCTATTACAATATACTTTAAAGGCAACGTCAATCAAGAAACATTTAATGCAATCAAACAAATAACAAAGTCATATGCAAGAGGAACACTTGAAAATGCAAAATCAGGCTCTGCATGGATGATTGTTGAAGAAAGTCCGTCAACTCAAGATATCTATAAATTAATATCAATCGTAGAAAAATACAGTCCGGGATTTGCACGGGCAATAGATAAACACTGCAGTGCATTCGGCGGTTACAGAACATCAAGCGGTATGTATAAAGCATATTTAAATATACTAAATGAATTTATAGACTCTATGAAAAACGTTTAAAATTAAATAATTAATGCGCACCATAAGTTAAAATAAATTAGGTGCGCCTTTTCAATATTATTCAATAATAATATTTTGTTTTAAATATGCATCAATAAAACCGTCAATATTACCATCCATGACTGATTCCACATTACCCGATTCAAAATTTGTTCTGTGGTCTTTAACCATTTTATAAGGATGAAAAACATAAGAGCGGATTTGAGAACCAAAATTTATATCAACGTTTTGACCTTTCAATTTCATTAATTTTTCTTCATGTTCCGCTTGTTTAATAGCCAAGAGTTTAGAAGCCAATATTTGCATTGCCGTTTCTTTATTTTGTAATTGTGAGCGCTGCTGCTGACATCTTACAACTATACCGGTAGGTTTATGAAGAATCCTTACAGCAGTTTCAACCTTATTAACGTTTTGACCTCCCGCACCTCCCGAGCGCATGGTATCAACCACTATATCCTCTTGAGGTATTTCTATTTTTTTACTAAAATCTTCAATCACGGGAGAAACTTCAAGACTGGCAAAACTTGTTTGACGTTTTCCGTTGGCATTAAACGGTGAGATTCTGACAAGCCTGTGTACTCCTTTTTCCGCCTTTGCCAATCCATATGCATATTTACCTTCTATTTTTATAGTAGCAGACTTTATGCCCGCTTCTTCACCGTCCGAACGTTCTATTAAATCAACTTTCCATCGTTTTGATTCCGCCCAGCGCATATACATTCTAAGAAGCATCTGAGCCCAATCCTGAGCATCAGTTCCTCCCGCACCTGCATTTATTGTTATTATGGCATCAGATTTATCATATTCACCGCTTAGAGTTGATTCTGTTTCCCAGATTTCAAGCTCAGTCTTTAACTGTTTTATCAAACTCTCTATCTCTTCTATTACTGTTTCTTCTTTTGTTTCCTCAAA
>CANPZP010000037.1 GCA_947589115.1 Candidatus Gastranaerophilales bacterium
TCTTTTGCCATACGTTTATAATAACAAAAAAAATTTTTTAAATATATTAAAATTGTTGTCTAATTAGTTATTATATGACACAATAAATTTTGTCCGAGGAAATTTGAAAATAATTAACGCTGCGAATTATTGAGCCGATAAAAAAACAATTAGCCTCTATAGATGCAAAACGGAATATGAAAATTCGCATACCGTCAAAGGCTTGGCTTGGCATGGCGGGGGGGGGGAGAGTGAAAAAATAAAAAAGAGAACACGACAGCGGATTAAGATATATTACGGAAGAGAGGAAATAATAATTATGAAAAACAGAATGGAAATTATAATATTTTTTATATTTTTATCAATATTTACAATAACTGCATTAATTATTTCAAATCCCGGATTTATGCCTGAATATGAAGTAAAAATAATACACTTTGTTCAGCATATGCTTAAATTTGTACCCGTTAGCGTTCCCGTATTTATGACGGATTCATGGTACGGGCAGATAACATTAATCGTACTTTTATTTGCGGTTATATTTTTAATAAACAAAAAATATAAAGATGCAATTATTATAATACTTGCACTTCCGGCAGCAAAATACATATACGGTGTTTTAAAAATGCTTATAGAAAGACCAAGACCGCCTCTTGAATCCAGACTTGTTGAGGTATCTTCTTTCAGCTTCCCTTCGGGACACAGTACCATGAGTATGGTTTTATTCGGGCTTTTAATATATTTTGCTTATAAGTTTATAAATAACAAAGTTCTTAAAACAGTAATAATAGTATCACTTGCTTTATTTATACTGCTTATAGGATTCACCAGAATTTGGCTCGGTGTCCATTATCCTACCGATATTATAGGCGGATATTCTTTGGGTATTTGTTTTATTTGTTTTTGCATATTTATTGATAAATTAAAAATATCAAAATCAAAATAGCATAAAGAAGTGAAACAATTTTTTTAACAGGCGGGATAAACATTATTTTTTATAGTAAAATTTAATTGTTATGTTTGATGATTTATCTGATAAATTACAGGGAATAATAAAAAAGACATCGGGAAATTCAACGATAACCGAAGAAAATATGCAGGATGCACTAAGGGAAGTAAGACGTGCATTACTGGAAGCTGATGTAAGTTTAAAAGTAGTAAAAATATTCATGTCGGCTTTAAAAGAAAAAGCGCTCGGTGAATCGGTATTAAAGGGAGTAAATCCGTCTGAGCAGTTTATAAAAATTGTACATGACGAATTAGTAAATATATTAGGAAAAGAAAATACCCCGTTAAATTTAGATGCTCATCCTGCAATAATAATGATG
This sequence comes from Candidatus Gastranaerophilales bacterium, assembly GCA_947589115.1. Lineage (GTDB taxonomy): Bacteria > Cyanobacteriota > Vampirovibrionia > Gastranaerophilales > Gastranaerophilaceae > Avigastranaerophilus. Next base: position 1,308 of record CANPZP010000037.1, read on the forward strand.
CTGGGACTTCAAGGCTCAGGGAAAACAACATCGGCTGCAAAACTTGCCGTAAAATTAAAAAAAGAAGGTAAAAATCCATTACTTGTTGCGGCGGATATATACCGACCCGCAGCCGTTAACCAATTAAAAACATTAGGGGAACAAATTCAAACTCCGGTATTTTCAATTGACGGTACCGATAATGTCCAGCAAATTGTTTCCCAAGCAATAGAGTATGCAAAAAATAACGGATACAATGTTCTTATTACGGATACTGCAGGACGTCTTGAAATAGATGACAAGATGATGGCGGAATTAATATTAATAGACAGAGCATTTAAGCCTCAGGAAAAACTTCTTGTAATTGATGCAATGTTAGGTCAGCATGCAGTGGGGGTTGCCGAAAATTTCAATGCCCAGCTTGATATAACTGGAATTGTTTTAACAAAGTTAGACGGAGATTCAAGAGGCGGTGCGGCATTAAGTGTAGTTCACGCTTCGGGTAAGCCTATAAAACTTACGGGTATGGGTGAAAAATTAGATGCTTTAAATGATTTTTATCCGTCAAGAATGGCAGACAGAATCCTCGGTATGGGTGATATTGTTTCACTTGTTGAAAAAGCCCAAGAAGTTTTTGACGAAAATCAAGCTAAAGAGCTTGAAAAAAAGATGGAAAAAGCTGAATTTTCATACAATGATTTTCTTAAGATGCAAAAGCAAATGAAAATGTTCGGTTCAATAGATAATATTCTCGGTATGCTTCCCATTCCGGGGTTAAACAAAGAAACAAAAGAAACTATAGCAACCGAAGGAGAAAAACAGTTAAAAAAGATAGAAGCGTTTATATCAAGTATGACTCCAAAAGAAAGAGCAAATCCTTCTTTAATAAATACATCAAGGAAACGCAGAATTTCAACAGGTTCAGGCATTGAAATATCAGAAATTAATCAAATTGTTTCGCAGTTTGACCAAATGAGGAAAATGATGAAAGGATTTTCCGATATAAAACAAAAAGTAAAAAAAGGAAAAATAAAAATACCTAAAAATTTAGGTAAAAAGTTTCCGTTTTAAAAAAGTGAGAGAAGAGTATGTTAAAAAAAGCAATGATAATGGCAGCAGGTGTAGGTTCAAGATTAGAGCCTTTATCAAATATTTTCCCAAAACCCTTGGTTCCGATAGCAAATGTACCGGTTATGGATATTCTTATCAGCCATTTAGCCTCTTATAATATACTCGATATTATTGCCAATACTTTTTATAAATCTGAAATGATTCAAAATCATTATAAAATGTGTGATTTTGGAGTCAATATACAATTTATAAAAGAAGAAGTTCTCTCGGGTACTGCCGGCGGAGTTAAAAAATGCCAGTTCTTTTTTAACGAAGATGATGACTTTATTATTATGTCCGGTGACGGATTAACGGATTTAGATATTTCAAAAGCATATGAAGCACACAAAAATTCAAATTCTATTCTGACTATTGTTGCAAATAAAGTAAAAGACTCTGAAGTATCAAAATACGGAATAATTGTTACCGATGATGAGGGGTATATTAAAAGTTTTCAGGAAAAGCCAAAATTATCTGAGGCACAATCAAATCTTGCAAATACGGGAATTTATATATGCAATTATAAAATTTTTGATTTTATCCCCGAAAATACTTTTTACGATTTTGCAAAAGACGTATTTCCTTCAGTTATGAACAAATCAATAAAAATAAATACATATATTCATAACGGATACTGGTCGGATATAGGTTCCGTAAGTCAGTATATTCAATCAAACATAGATGTAATAAATAAAAAAATTAAATATTTTAATCCCGAAGTAATAAATATGAAAAACGGGAAATATATTGCCGGAGAAAACTGCAATATAAATTACAAAGCTGACATACAAGGCAGTTGTGTAATAGGTAGTAATTGCAGCGTAGGCGCAAATACAACAATAAAAAATTCAATTATATGGAGTGATGTTAATATATCAGATAATCTTACAATAGAGGATTCAATCATAACATCAAATTCGGTAATAAATGAGTCTATATATAATAAAATAGCCGAATCCGATTTAAATTATAATAAAGAATACGAAATAAAAATATAGAAAAGAGGATGCAATGATAATAATAATGGAGCCTTCCGCAACTGAGAAGCAAATAGATACAGTGGTTAATGCACTACATAATAAAGGATTTAAAACGGTATTAAACCACGGCGACGTAATGACCGTAATTGCGGCTATAGGTGATAAAAGGCTGATAGAACCGCATGCATTCCAGTCATATGAAGGTGTAAGAAGTGTAAAAATAATACAAGAACCTTATAAATTAGCATCAAGAGAAGGCAAGCAAGAAGATACGGTTATAGAATTTTCTAACGGAGTAAGAATAGGAGGGAATGAAAAACCTGTTCTTATAGTAGGACCTTGCAGTGTAGAACCTGATTTAGACGGATTACTTAAAGTTGCCGATGCCGCTAAAGAAATGGGATGCCATTTTTTAAGAGGCGGTGCTTTTAAGCCCAGAACTTCTCCTTATGATTTTCAGGGTCTTGAAGAAAAAGCACTTGAATTTCTTGCTATCGCTCGGGAAAGAACAGGATTACTTATCGTTACCGAATTAATGGATACTTTAGATTTGGATTTAGTTTGCCAATATGCGGATGTTATTCAAATCGGAGCAAGAAACATGCAAAATTTCAAATTGCTTAAAGCCGTCGGTAAATGTAATAAACCCGTTATATTAAAAAGAGGGCCTGCGGCAACTATAAGAGAATTTTTATTGGCAGCGGAACATATTATGTATAACGGAAATGACAAAGTTATTCTTTGTGAACGAGGAATAAAAGGCGTTGATAATACTTCAACAAGAAACACTCTCGATATAGCATCAATTCCCGTAATAAAGAAATATTCTCATCTTCCCGTGATAGTCGATCCGTCTCACGGAACGGGAAGAAGGTATTTAATAGAGCCTATGGCAAAAGCCGGATTAATAGTTGGCGCTCACGGAGTAATGATGGAGGTGCATCATGACCCCGAAAATGCATCATCTGACGGCGCACAAAGTTTACCTATCCCGATGTTTAAAGATGTTGCAAAACGTTTAAATAAACTTATCGGAAGAATTGACTATGATAATAAACATTCTTTAAGTAAGGTGTAACACATTGTATAAATTTGATTTTATACCCGATGATTTTCAAAAAGAGGCTTTTGATTATATTGATGATTCAAAAAGTATAGTGGTATGTGCGCCAACCGGGGCGGGAAAAACCTGTATTGCCGAACACGCAATTCAAAAAGCACTTGAAGAAAATACAAGACTTTTTTATACAACACCCTTAAAGGCTTTATCAAACCAAAAGTTTTATGACTTCGGTCAAAAATACGGAGAAGGAAATGTCGGATTATTAACGGGAGATACGTCCATAAACCGTGATGCCCCTATTGTTGTTATGACAACGGAAGTATTCAGAAATATGCTTTATAATACTAATTTCGGGAATACTAAAGATACAATGAAGGGTGTTAAATATGTAGTTCTGGACGAAGTTCATTATATGAATGATGAACAGAGGGGAACAGTTTGGGAAGAAAGTATTATTTACTGCCCGCCTAACGTACAGATAATAGCATTAAGTGCGACTATAGCAAATTCTCAACAGCTTTGTGATTGGATAAATACCGTACATTCCGGTACTAAACTTGTTTATACCGATTTCAGACCCGTACCTTTAAGACATTTTTACTTTGATTCTTCAAAACCATTCGATATTTTACCTTTATTGACCCCCGAAGGTAAATTAAATAAAAGAATCAAGCCTGAAAAGAGAATGAATCTGCATTCACGTCAGGCAAAAAAACGAAACAGCGTTAAAGATGTTATTTGCGTATTACAAAAAAAAGATATGCTTCCCGCTATATTCTTTACTTTTTCACGCCGAAAATGTGATGAAAATATGGAAAAGTGCGCAGAGCTTAATCTTATTACCCCCGAAGAAGCACATAAAATTCAACAAGAAGCATATGAATTTATAAAAGAATATCCCTATTTAGAAAATAATAAAAATCTAAAATATCTTTATAACGGAGTGGCATCACATCATGCCGGATTATTACCGGCTTGGAAATTGTTAGTGGAAAGGTTATTTCAAAAGGGATTAATAAAAGTTGTATTTGCAACGGAAACATTAGCAGCGGGAATAAATATGCCCGCAAGAACAACAATAATATCTGCAATAAGTAAAAGAACCGATTCAGGACACAGAATGCTCAGTGCAAATGAATTTTTGCAAATGTCTGGAAGAGCAGGCAGAAGAGGTATGGATAAAATAGGCTACGTTGTGGTAATGGGTACACAGTTTCAATCACCCGAAGAAGTTGCAGATTTGGTAAAAAGCTCCTCCAATCCTCTGGAAAGCCGATTTTCTCCAAGCTATTCCATGGTGCTTAATTTACTTCAAAATTTAGAACCGGAACAGGCAAAAGAATTAATTTTAAAAAGTTTTGGATATTTTTCTTCAAATGACAGACTTAAACCCATTATTATTCAACAAATAAATTGCGAAAAAACAATTAATAACATAAAAAATGAAAAATGCCCGTTCGGTTTATCAAATGACGATTTCCTTGAATTTAACAAGTTAAAAGAAAAGTTTATCGTATACAGGAAACTTACCAAAACCTTGCAAAAGCAAGCAAAGCAAAAAGGAAATAAGGATTCTTCCGAGGTTGAGGAATATTTAAATAAGACCCGTGAAATAAGAGAAGCAATGAATAAATATCAATGCGAAATCTGCCGAGGTTATAAGAAACACATAAAGAATATTGAGATTATTAAACGCTACGAAAAAAAATATAAAGAAATTTGTAAAAATATAGAAAATCAAAAAGATATTTATTGGAATAAATTTATAGCACATAAAGAGATACTGGAGAGAATGGGATATATAAAAAACGGTTCTCCTACGGAAACAGGTCAAATATGCTCCATGATAAGAGCGGAAAATGAATTATTTTTATCTGAAATAATTTTAAAAGGAGTTTTGGATGATTTAAAACCCTATGAGCTGGCATCCGTTATTTGTGCATTAGTTACTGAAGATGTAAGAGCGGATATATATCCTAATCAGCCTATCAGCCAAAATACACGAAAAGCTTTAAATAAAATAAAAGAAATACGGAAAAAAATTGCAGTTTTACAGCGGGATTATGATATAAATACGGAAATGTATATTAACTCATTTTATTCTCCGCTAATAGAACAATGGATTTTAGATACCCCTTGGGAAGATATAGCCAAGCAATCGGATTCTTCTGAAGGAGATATTGTAAGAATATTTAAAAGAGTTGTTGACATATTAAGACAACTAACAATTCTGCCATGCACCTCGGAAGAAATGAAACAGAATGCAAAAGATGCAATAACGGCAATATTAAGAGAACCGATTGATTCGGATTAAAAAATAATTTAACTTAAAAAATAAATTAATAATGCTATAATTTTTATATGACAAAAAAAATTATAACAACAAACAGAAAAGCATATCACGAATATCATATTTTTGATAAATATGATGCCGGAATAGTATTGACAGGAACAGAAATAAAATCAATAAGAAAAGGCGGAATAAATTTAAAAGACAGTTTTGTAAAGCTTGAAGGTCCTGAGGTGTTCCTTTATAATTGTCATATAAGCCCTTACGAGCAGGGAAACAGATATAATCATGAAGAAAAACGAACAAGAAAGTTATTATTAAATAAAAAAGAAATAGATAAATTAACAGGTAAAGTCAAAAAGGACGGATACAGTATAATTCCGCTTGAAGTATACATATATAAAGGCTGGGCAAAAATTGAAATAGCGCTCGCAAAAGGTAAAAAATTATATGATAAGCGGGATGATTTAGCGAAAAAAGTTCAAACACGTGATATTCAGCGTGCGGTTAAAAATAAAAATTATTAATTTTTCTCTTCATATAAAAAACATCTGACTTTATGCCCTATATTAATGTCATAAAAATCAGGCTCGCAAGTTTTGCATTTTTCCTTAACATATGGGCATCTTGAATGAAATTTACATCCCGTGGGAAGATTTTCATTAGAAGGTAATTCAGAAGAAAGTATAACTTTTTTCTCATTCTTTGATTCATTAATAACCGGGACCGCATCCAATAAAGCTTGAGTATAGGGATGTTTATGATTAGAGAATAATTCATCAGTTTTTGCAATTTCGACGATTTCTCCCAAGTACATAACCGCTATTCTGTCTGATATGTATTTTATTATATTTAAATCATGAGAAATAAAAAGCATTGTAAGATTAAAATGAGTTTTTAATTGAAGAAGCAAATTAACTATCTGTGCTTGAATACTAACATCCAATGCACTGACAGGTTCATCGGCAACTACAAATTCAGGCGAAAGTATTAAAGCTCTTGCGATTGCAATACGCTGTCTTTGACCGCCCGAAAATTCATGAGGATATCTAAATAATACTTCTTCCTGCATCCCTATTAAAGAAATAATTTTTTTTATTTTTTCATTAATTTCTTTATTATCTTTATAGCCGTGGATTATAAAAGGCTCTTTAAGAATATCAAAAATTTTCATTCTCGGATTTAGACTCATAAACGGATTTTGAAAAATAAGTTGAGCTTTTTTCCTGAATAATTTTAAATCTTTTTTTGATTTGGAAAGAATATTTTCTCCGTTAAAAAGTACTTCACCTGATGACGGTGTTATAAGTTTTAATATAGAATTACCCAAAGTTGATTTTCCGCTGCCTGATTCCCCTGCCAAACCGAGAATTTCATTCTCATATATTTCCAAATCTATGTTATTTAAAGCATAAATATATCCTTTTATATTTCCGAATAACCCGTCGGTAATCGGATATTTCATACTTAAGTGTTTTACTTCAACAAGTTTTTTCATAAATATATTATAGAACATTTTAGTCTTTAATTTAACTGCTCCCATAATTAATTTTTTATATTAAATCTCAATGATTGAAAATCAAAAAAAGTATAAATTATCCGTAAAAACTAAAGCTGAGCCGGCAGCAGCTTAAAACACGGGATTAATAATGACTATAATTTAACATAGTTTTCACAAATATGAACAGTTCCGTTTTCGGAATTAAAATTGCAGTTAACTCCGACGGGAAGAGTATCCTTTATTGAATTATGCGTAATTTTAAACCCCGAACATACGGGGATATTTAATTTATCGGCTGTTTCTTTAAATAATTCATCTAAAAGTTCATAATTATCAATATTTTTAAATTCGCCTATTATAATACCTTTTACATTTTTTTCTGCTTTTTTTATGTTAAAAAGTTGAGTAATCATTTTATCTGTTTTATAAACAGGCTCATTAAGATCCTCAATAAATAATATTAGATTTTCATTCGGGATAAAATCAATACCGCACAATGACACCAAAGAAGAAAGATTTCCGCCCCATAATCTTCCCGATGCACTGCCCTTACTATAACATACAAAGTTTTCTGCGTTATACTCCCGAATATTACCTTGAAGAGTATTTAAAAAAGAGTTTTTTGTATATTCTTCAACATCATATGAGAAATCACCATTAGGCATAGGGGAATGAAAAGTAATCAATCCGGTCTTTTTAAAAATCATATTTAGAAGGACGGTTATATCGGAATAACCCGCAAATATCTTAGGATGTTTTTTTATAATATCCCAATTAATTTTATTAATAAGGCGCAAAGTACCATATCCGCCTCTTGCGCATATAATTGCATCAATATTATCATCAAGAAAATATTGGTGCAAAGAATTAACACAGTCATCATCGGACTCCCCCGCCATATATCGGTGAAACGATTTACACTGCGGCGAAATTATTACCTTATATCCTTCAGCTTCAAATAATTCTTTAGCTTTTTCTAAACGTTCATACTCTTTAATTTTTCCTGAAATTCCAACAAAAGCTATTGTGTTACCTTTTTTTAATTTTTTGGGTTTTATTAATTTCATGTCGACACTTTTTTTATCGGTTAATATATAATTGATATTAGCAAATATTTTTGGAGTAAGCAATTGGAAAAAAAATACATCCCCTTATACAGGAAATACAGACCTCAAACATTCCATGATTTAATAGGACAGGAAAATATAGTTCACGCATTAAGCAATGCAATAGAATTAAACAGAATATCACACGCATACTTATTATGCGGACCGAGAGGGACAGGAAAAACTTCATCGGCAAGAATATTGGCTAAATCATTAAACTGTAAAGAAGGGCCTACCTTAACCCCATGCGGTAAATGTCCGGCATGTTTGGATATTATGAATTCCGTTCCGGTGGATGTTATAGAAATAGATGCGGCAAGTAACAGAAGCGTTGAAGATACTCAAGCCATTTTAGAGAAAATTCAATATGTACCTGTAAACGGAAGATACAAAATATATGTAATTGATGAAGTCCATATGCTTTCAAATCATGCATTTAATGCATTGTTGAAAACACTTGAAGAACCGCCTGAAAATGTAATTTTTATACTTGCCACAACAGAACCTCATAAGGTTTTGGATACTATTATTTCCCGTTGTCAAAGATTTGATTTCAGACGTATTACAACTGATGATATTGTGAAACGTCTTGAATATATATCGCAGCAAGAAAACATTAATATATCAAAAGAAGCTTTATATTCCATAGCTAAAAACTCTCAAGGCGGTATGAGAGATGCACTTGCTCTTTTAGACCAAATCAGCGTCATAGGAATTAATAAACAAATTAATGTTAACGATATAAATGAAATTTTAGGCAAAATTTCGTATGATACTCTCTATGAAGTAGTACAGTATATTATTGAAGCCGATACAAATAAGTCAGTTCCGTTGATTGATAAAATATATTCAAAAGGGAATGAACCCGTTCAAATTGTTACTAACCTTATTCAGTATTTCAGAGATATAATGCTTGTCAAAAACTGCAGTGATAAAGAACTTATATATTCTCTTACTCAAATTAATGAAGATATATATAAAAGAACAAAATCTCAGTCCGAAAAATTCACAATTGATGAAATAATACAAATAATTGACAAATTAGCATATTACATACAGCAAATAAAAGATACAACAAATAAATATTTGTGGCTGGAATTATGCATTATAGACTTAACCAATTATAAAAATCTTCCTTCCGCAGAAAACTTAAAAAGAAGAATTGAAGAACTTGAAGCTAAGTTAGCAAACGGAGATTTTAAAATCGAACAAAAAATTGAGGTAAAAAAAGAAATACCCTCCATAAAATCCGAACACGAAACAATTAAAGAACAAGTTCCCCATAATATAAACAAAGAAACAAAACAAGAAGTTTCAAAACCCACAGAAGAAAATCAAATTAATGATAGTAAACCTCAGCATGAGGAAGCAGTTAAAACATCTCCGTCAGGTAATAATGAAACAGATAATTTATGGGTATCAATAGTGCAAAGTATAGACAGTGTACCCACAAGAGCATTCTATATGAATCTGGCAAGACCGATTGAAATATCCGAAGAAAAGATTGTTATAGCTTTTACAAAGGAAATGTTTGTCAAACAGGCTAAAGAAGGTTCAAAGAAACAGGCGCTTACGGATGCGGTTTCAAAATATTTAAATATTCAAAATCCCGTAATTGAAATTATAACGGGGAATAATATTGATTTATCCAAAAAAATTACACCTGTTATATCCAATCCAATTCCCCCGAAAGAGGATGAAAAAGATTTAAAAAAACAAGAGGAAGAAGAATATCATTCATATATAGAACAGAAAGAAAAAGAGGAAAGTAATCCGAAACCTCAAAATGTGAATGTTTCAAGTCAAGCTGAGCTTATAAAAAATCTTTTTAACGGTAAATATATAGAATAAATACAAAACAGTCCGAAACTGGATAATATTTTAAATTTATTGTAAAATACGGATATGGCAAATATACGAATATATATAAAGCAATCTTTGACATATCAAATAATAAATGCGATATTAAACGAATTAAAGGGATTTTTGGAAACATTTGGGAATATCGCATATCGTTTTTTAGAAATTTTAAAATATATATTAACTTTTCAAGTTAATATAAAACAATTTATAGAACAATCATCAAGATTTGCGGTGGATTCATTGCCTATAACATTATCAATAGTATCAATGACAGCGATAATATTGGCAATGCAGGTGGCACCCGAGCTTGTAAAACAAGGCGGAAAGGATTATATAGGGCTTTTAGTATCATTAACAATGGTAAGAGAAGTGGGAGTAATCATGTCCGGTTTTGCAATAATATCAATGATTGGTTCATCTCAAGCAAGTGAATTGGCAACAATGCGAGTTACTGATCAAATAGATGCAATGAAGGTTTTAAAGGTATCACCTTTTAAATATTTATTTGTACCAAGAGTATTAGCCGGATTTGTAATGATGCCGTTTGTCGTAATAATATCATCAACCCTCGGGATATTGGCAGCAGGTTTAACGGCAATGGCTGCGGCAAAAGATGTAACATGGCTTTGTTATATAACATCGGTATGGCAAGGTTTATATGTCAGAGATATAAATATAATGCTGTTTAAATCTGCCTGTTTCGGAGGATGTATAAGTTTAGTCAGTTCAAGCTGCGGTTATGATGCCCAAGGAGGCGCTAAAGGTGTTGGTATTGCAACAACAAAAGCCGTCGTTTGGTCATTTGTTACCATAGTTATTGTTGATTGTATTTTCGCTATTGCGTTCTATTTTTAAGAAAAGAAGGATTTTATGTCTATAACTGTTCAAAATTTAACAAAAGTATTTGATTCAAAAAAAGTATTGGATAATATTTCCTTTACCGTAGAACAAGGGGAAGTATTATCTATTGTAGGATTCAGCGGTTCAGGTAAAAGTACAATATTAAAAATACTTTCGGGATTATTACAGCCTGACTCCGGTACTATAGACATTGATAACGGCGATATTGCAATGGTTTTTCAATATTCAGCCCTGTTTGATTCTTTAAATGTATTCGATAACATTTCATTTGCACTTCAAGAAAGAAAAGAATTTAGAGGGAAATATACAAAAGAAGAATTAAGGGAAATAGTAAAAAAGAGTTTAAATACCGTAGGATTATCGGATATAGAGGATAAATTTCCGCATGAATTATCAGGCGGGATGCAAAAAAGAGTAAGTTTGGCACGAGCAATAGTAACAAAGCCTCAATATATATTATATGACGAGCCTACGGCAGGATTAGACCCCGTTGCTTCTACTGTTATAGAAGATTATATTTTACGGCTGAGAGATGAAACAAAAGCGACATCTATTGTTGTTACTCATCAAATGTCAACAATAACACGATGCTCAGATAAGCTCATAATGTTATATGACGGTCACATTGTATTTAGAGGTACACCATCGGATTTATTAAAACAAGACAATCCCTATACAAAGCAATTTGTTTCCGCCTCCATACAAGGGCCGATGAAAATTACCGCTTCTGGGTTTTAAAATTTTATAGTATAATAATTTAAAAAAGGACAAATATGAAATTCTCATCATCATTTAAAGTAGGAATACTCGCAATATCGGCAATAATTATATTATTGTTCACGGTTTTGTGGGTAAAAGGTAAAGCAATATCAAATGCAGAAAGAATAACCGTAAGTTTTAAAGACGTAAACGGAATGAGAGCAGGTTCCGGCGTACAGATGATGGGGGTAAGAATAGGTCAGGTTGAAGAAGTCAAACCGCAAATAAAGGCTGATAACAGTTATGTGGATGTTAAATTCGTTATAACCGAACCTAATATTAATATTCCTGATGCTTCCGAAATATCCATTCAGCAATCCGGAATAATAGGCGAACAGTTTTTGGAAATTACACCGCCTAAAGAAAGAACTATTTATATCCCTGAACAAGATAAATCTTTTATTCTTCATTCGGAAGATAAAGTACAAATGAAACTGGATAATAAATTTTACGATATAGGGACAGTCAAAAAAATTGAAATTGTTGAAACCGATATGCTTCCTATTTTAATAAAAGAAAATATTAAAACAAAAAATTCATACAAAATTGATTATGTTGTAGAATTACCCGGATTAATAATCCCTGAAATGATTAACGGTAAAATTATTAAAGATGAAAAAAATTGTAAATTGAGAATAAATCCGAAAGATAATCTTGAAATCCCATATCCGGAAACAGATTCTCCGTATACAGTAATTGAGCCTATGAGAATTTCCGATTTCCTTGCATTACAATACAGAAGCGCTGAATCACTAATTGAAACAAACGAAAGACTTTCAATGTTAATGTCGGATGATGTAATAGCAGACCTGAAACAAACAGCTGTTAATGTAAAAGATTTAACACAAAAAGCTACAGTTACGATGGAAAAAGCTCAGGAATTAATCGAATTTTCTAAAGCCGAACTTGAAATTCTCTCCGATGATGCTAATAATATTGCGGATAAGTTAATTGCCGTAACAGATAATATTAATAAAATTACGGGAGATAAAGAATTTGTAAGTAATGTAAATAATGCGACAAAGTCGTTTGAAAGATTATCAAATAACGTATCTTGTTTATTGGAAGATCCTGCAACCCAATCGACCGTTCAAAATCTTAATATTACCGTAAAGAATATTGCTGAACTATCAAGCTATATTAACGATATGTCTAAAGATGCAAAATTAAAAAGCTATTTAAAACAATCGGTTGTTAAATTAAATACCGCATTAGACAAATTGACAATAACTTTAGATACAGTTAATTATGCAACAGAGGATGAAGAAAAACTTAAACAAACGATGGATGATATAAATGCTACATCCGAAAATCTTAAAAAATTCTCTGAAAAATTGAATAAAAGATTCCTGATTTTCAGATTAATGTTCTAGGCGAATTATGAAACTCTTTATATCAAAATTGCATTATAATAAAAATTTAACCATATTTGAGAATATAATACTAACGCTGTTAAAAATCGTCAGTATCCCGTATTTGTTTATAGTAAACATACGAAATAAAATGTATGATAAAAGACTTTTACCTATGTATACCTCAAAATCTTTTGTCATATCAGTAGGAAACATAACGACGGGCGGAGTCGGCAAAACACCGTTTACATTAGAGGTTGCCAAATATTATTTATCATTAAATAAAAAAGTTGCTATACTCTCACGTGGTTATGGTGCAAAATTATCAAATAAAGAACCCAGATTAATATCAGACGGTTCAGGCGCACTTTATTCCGCATCAGATGGCGGTGATGAACCCGTTTGGCTCAGCAATAACTGTAAAGGTGCTTATGTCGTAACATGTGCAAACAGAGTTAAAGCCGAAAAATTTATTAAAGAAAAATATAATCCCGATATTATTATTTTAGATGACGGGTTTCAACACAGAAAGATTAAAAGAGATCTTGATATAGTTCTCGTTGATTCGGTTAATAAATTCGGAAACTATTGTATGCTCCCCGCAGGCCCATTAAGAGAACCAATATCTTCCGTTCAAAGAGCTAATAAAGTCGTAGTGGTTAATAAAAGCTTTGATTCAAAAAACGCTTTGAAATATTGTGATTTTCTTAAAAAACGTATTAAAAAAGATATTTTTCTTTGTAATATTGTTCCTGATTACGTTTATAACATTATTACGGGTGAGAAACTTGAAAAAGATACAAAAATAATGGCATTTTCAGCAATCGGGCAGCCTCAGGGATTTTATGATTTTGTTAAATCCGATTATAATTTAATTGCCGTCCTTGAGTTTGAAGACCATCATAACTATGAAGCTGATGACATATCTAAAATTATTCACTATGCTCAGGAAGAAAATGTAGATTGCATAGTTACCACTGAAAAAGATGCGGTAAAACTTGCAGATATTATTAAAGATATTGAACTTCCGGTTAAGTTTTATGCGCTTAAATTAAAAGCATATATTGATATTAAGGAAATATGCGGTATATGATGAAAATTCTTGTTGTAAGGTACAGATTTATAGGCGATATGATTCTCACAATACCTTTTTTAAGAAATCTGAGAAAAAATTATCCCGACGCACAAATAGATATGCTCGTTGCCCCAAACTCTGCCGAAGTTATTGAAGAATGCCCCTATGTCAATAATTTTATTTATTTTGATACAACAAGAAAACATAAATATGAAAATACAAAAGATAAAAAGTTATCTTTTTGGCATTATGTAAGACTTTTGAGAAAAGCCCAATATGATAAAGCATACGTATTAAAACGCTCTTTTTCAAGCGCCCTGCTTTGTTATTTATCGGGGATTAAAACAAGAATAGGGTTTGATACCGAACACAGAGGAGTTTTACTTACAAAAAAAGTTAAATATGATAAATATAAACATGAATCAGAATGCTTTCTTGATGTCTTAAAAGCAGACAATTTAACCGTTTATGATAATTACCTTGAAAATTGGATTAGTGAAATCAGTCAGGAAAAAATAAAGTCACTTTTACAGGAAATACCTTCTTCAACAAAAAAAGCAGTCGTCAATATCACTGCCACAAACGAATTTAAAGTTTGGGATAAGGAAAAATTTATAAAGATTATTGAATATTTGGCAAATGAAAAAGGAGTGCAAGTAATATTTATAGGTGCTCCAAGAGATAAAGTTATTTATGACTCTTTACAATACAATACCTCCTTAAAAATCCCGCCTCTAAATTTATGCGGGAAAGTGAATTTACAGGATAGTCTTGCAGTTATAAAAGAATCAGATTTAATGCTTGGCAACGATTCAGGAAACCTGCATATGGCAGCTTCCGTAGGAACAAGAGTTATCGGTATATACGGCCCAATGCCTTTTGAAAAATGGAAGGCGCTTGGAGAAAAAAATATTTATATAAAATCAAACCTCGCCTGTATGCCCTGTTCATTAAAAAAGAAATGCTCTTATAATAAAGCTTGTTTAACGAATATAACGGTTGATACGGTTAAACAAGCCGTTGATAAGGTTTTTTCTATAACTTATACGGATAATCGCTCTTAATTTCCCAACCGTCATTCATTATAAGAGCAAGACAATAAGAAGCATTCTTTTTGCAATCCTCCATCAATGTTTCTCTTGTCACATTTTTCTCTTCAAGATTTCTGCCTGTGG
The DNA here is from genome assembly GCA_947589115.1 of Candidatus Gastranaerophilales bacterium. Taxonomy (GTDB): domain Bacteria; phylum Cyanobacteriota; class Vampirovibrionia; order Gastranaerophilales; family Gastranaerophilaceae; genus Avigastranaerophilus. The sequence goes on from CANPZP010000037.1 coordinate 16,422, forward strand.
CACCATATACAATCTTATTAAAATCACGGGGAGTATG
>CANPZP010000038.1 GCA_947589115.1 Candidatus Gastranaerophilales bacterium
ACCTTGGCATATATTTTATTGTATATATTATCAACAAAATTTACCGGATGTTGTTTAAATATTTTAACTCTCAATTTGTCAATTAACGTACATACTAAATAAGATACTGTTACGGCAAACATCATATTAAAAAACAGATACAAAATACCGGAGGAATAATTACAGTGGAAAATATCAATCCATAGTACTTCTCTTGTTATCATGTTTTCTGTTAATAAATATACTCCAAAAGCTGATGATGAAAAATAATTTATTACAGGATTATATTTTATATTAATTTTTTTCATTAACATGAAAATGAATATAGCTGTAATGACGGTAAGAATAGAGTGATAACTTGATAAATGTTTAATAAAGTTCTCATTATAATAATTAATAATCATATATGGAATTTCATATAAACAAGATATTCCTTGGCATAGAATAATTGCAATTATTGCATTACGTTTGTTTTCAAAAAAAGGCATTCCGTATCTTTTTATATATGCACCTATATAATATAAGCAAATAAAAAATGTTAAACTTGAACTTCCTAATTTTATGTTATAGCCAAAAAGCGGGATAACAAACCAAATCAACATAAAAAGCAATAAATATTTTTTTAAAGTTGTCTTATCCAGTACATCAAATAATTTATTAATTAAAGGAATTGTTAAATAGAGTACTAAATAAGCTGTTACAAACCAATAATGCCCCGTTAATATAGGAAAGATTGATTTATATATTAACTTTGGAGTCAATACTATATAATCTTTACAAAATAAGGAAGAAATTATCAAAATTACGTATGAATAAAAAATTGTTTCAATTGCTATACTAAAAAAATGCTTCAAATTGATTTTTTTATCAATCATAAAATATCCGGTTAAAAGAACAAATAATACAACACCTATTGGGCCGATTGTGCATAGATATAATGTTAAAAATTTAGCGGCAATTGTTTTTGTTCCTACAGCAGGAAGTAAACCATGGATAGCATAGTGAAATATTAATATGAGAAACATTGCTACAATTCTTATAAATTCAAAATTGCTTAGTCTATTGTTTTGGGCTGTTTCCATTTAACTTCCTTCCGAATATTTAGAAACCTACCATAAGTAAAACTTTATGTCAAGAAAATTGAATATAATGCATAATAACAGTTATGACAGATACTTTTAAAAAGAAATTTGGAAACAGGGTTAAAGTTTTACGAAAAGTAAGCGGAATAACACAGGAAGCTCTTGCTGAAATGATGAATGTTAGTACTATAAGTATAGCTAATATTGAGGCGGGCAGGTGTGCTATAGGTTTCAGCAAACTGCCTTTGTTAGCGCAAAGTCTTGATGTAGAGATTTATCAGCTTTTTTCGGATTTAGATGATTTAGATAACTTAAACACAAAAGGTTGTATTGTAACTTTGTTGGATATTGCTACTACAAAACAACTTAATGTTATAAAAAACGTTATTCAAGAGATAATAAAATTATAAGATTATATTTGCAATAATTAATTTTTTATTTTCATGAGATACCGTTTATTGAAAATGCGCAAGACAAGTCTGAGATAGTGCGCCATTAAAAAAAGAAGTCAATTAAGACTTCTTTTTTTATTAAAGATAAGTGCAAGATGGAATTCCATTTGTGTATTGGAATATTTATTTATCATCTTTAATTCTTAAAGTTCTGATATAATGGATTCCCGGTTTATCGTTTGTTGGCGAAAGTTCTGTAACTTGACCCAATTCTTTATTATTATCATCAACAATACTATAAATTTGATTATCAAATGATTTGCCGTTATCAATAATTCGGTATGTACTTGGATAAACAATCGGTGTTTTTTCAGGATTATTTTGTATAAAATCTTCGCCATCACGCATTATTTCGTTCCAATTAATTTGAAATTCGGGTTTTTCTTCTCCTTGTTTTTCCATAATTCCGATGTCATAGATTTTATTAGGGGATAAATTGTTGAATTCGACTTGACCTTTCTCACCGCTTACAAAGTCACCGATTTGATTTCCGGATTCAGAATCAAAAAGTCCGTAAGCTCTTTGAGGCAAAGTTCTGTTTATTTCAATTCTTTGTCTGTCCGGGGTTAAAACTACTTGTTCGGGTTGTTCATTTAAAAATTTATTTTCATTCATAATTATATGTCCTTTCTGTTTTTTTTGCATCATAATATCGGCATCAAATTTGGTGTCGTAGTATGACTTCTTTAAATTATAATTAGTAATATTTATATAAAATTTATAGTTATATTCAAACTTATTTTAGGCACAAATCAACGTATTAATTTTATTCCCGATTTTTTCAATTTTTAAACATAAAATTAAAAATTTAAATCACATTAATTTGTTTTTTTATTATGCAGTTTGTTCAGTTTATCGGCGGTAAAAGTTGAAATAACGGGAATAATTCCGTAATAAATCATAGCGAATATAAGAGTGGGTCTTAAAACATTTATACCCTGTATATATTTTGATAATTTAGGATTATTCATATTTGCACTTTTAAATTTATCAATAAAATTTTTAGTATTTTTTTGAACTGTTTTATCAATTTGATATCCCAAAACAACACTTAAACCGGTTGAAATTAATTTATTGTATATTAAAGGATTTTTCTTTTCTTCTTTTATTTTTTTTGAATGTTTGGTATTCAATACATAAGAGGATGCAAGTGTAATATCTGTTGCGAAGGTTAAATCCCTTGCAATATTTGCTTCGTTATAAGAGAATTTTTTAACAAATGTTTGAAGAGTATTTGAATTAATAATTTTACTTATACTTTTTGCAGTAATATTTGAGAGTCCTTTAAAACTTAAGTTTTTATCGGATGCTTTTTTTTCGTGATTAGTAAAAGGAGCAAAAATTTTATCATTATTGTTTGGCAATTGTTCTTTAATTTTGTTATTATTTTTACTATTTTTATTATTTTTAAATAAATTCATAAAGACAGGAATTAACGCAACTCCTATTATTGATTTAGGGATAGCGGTTAAAAAACCTGCTGACAGTTTTATTAATTGTTCCGTAAATTTATAATTTTGGGATTGTGCAAGGGTTTTACCGGATTCTTTCAGATTAGAAACAGTTTTTTGTGTTAAAAATTTTTGCGGATTTTTGCCTATGGTTTTCATTGCGTTTTCAATGGGTAAAGCGACAGCTTCCGTGATGGCAAATTTTACTAATCCCGAGGAAACAGAATCCATTGCCGCATATTTTTTATTTTCTTTATCTGTTTTAGGAGTCAGAAATATATTTATCGGCCTTACAACGGCAGACATAAAAAGAGTAGTACCCGCAATAAAACTTGCCGGGTGTTCCGCTATAGTTTCCAAGCCTTTGAGCAGATACTTATTATTTAATCCGCCTTTAAAGCCTATAGGAGTTTTAATGCTTGGTACTTTCATTTTAAATTTTCCTTATTTAAATTATAATTTAAAAATGAAACTTATAGATTATATAAATTCGGAAATAAAATTTTTTAACAGAACGGAAAAAATTTTTTATACTGTCATTATATTGATAATATTGTCAATATCAATTCTTATGAATGATAGTAAAATAGCTCTTATTTCGTCAATATGCGGTATAACCTATACCCTGCTGGCGGGGAAGGGTAAAGTATATTGTTATTATATCGGAATTTTAGGGACTTTATTTTATTGTATTATTGCCTTTCAAAACGGGTTATATGCAAATACGGCATTATACGGATTGTATTTTTTACCGATGCAGATTTTAGGTATTTTTAAATGGAAAAAACATATTAATAAGGAAAAAAATGAAATAATAAAAACAAATTTAAATATGAAGCAAAAAGTAAATTATGTATTCGCAAGTCTTATTTTATCCGGAATTATATATATGATTCTATTATATACAAAAGGATCTGCACCTGTTATGGATTCAATAGCCGCATCTTTTTCAATATTGGGACAATATCTTACGGTTAAAAGGTGTATAGAACAATGGTATGTATGGTTTATTGTAAATCTTGTAACTTTAATAATGTGGATTATAGCATATTATAACGGCTCAAATTGTTTGGCTACAATAATAATGTGGTTAATTTATTTATTTTTATCGGTATATTTTCTTATAAAATGGGATAAAGAAATGCAATCAGAAAAGTGATTGTTGAAAATCATTGTTATTATTGAGTTTAAAACACTGATATGCGAAGGGGGTAAGTTTTCTTCCTCTGGTTGTTCTTTGAATAAAACCTTTTTGAACAAGATAAGGTTCATAAACATCTTCAACGGTTTTTGAATCTTCACCCAGAATAGTTGCCAGAGTGTCTATTCCGACAGGCCCGCCGTTATATTTTTCCGCAATTATTTTTAAGAGTGTTCTATCTGTGTTGTCAAGGCCGTATTTGTCTATTTGAAGGATGTCCATTGCTTCATTTGCAATATCGGCATTAATAGCTCCGTCAGATTTAACAATTGCATAATCTCTTACCCGTTTAACCAGCCTGTTTGCGATTCTTGGAGTACCTCTTGACCTTTTAGCAATAGCCTCCGCTCCCTTTGTATCAATATCTATACCCAAAATGGAAGCAGTACGTATAATCACTTGAGATAGTTCTTCTACCGTATAAAATTCAAGTCTGTGAATAATACCAAATCTGTCCCTTAAAGGCCCTGATAAAGAACCTGCCTTTGTTGTAGCTCCGATAAGAGTAAATTTAGGAACCGGAATCCTTATGGATTTTAAGGTTTGCGCTTTTCCTGTTGTCATATCGATGTAAAAATCTTCCATTGCCGGATAGAGAATTTCCTCTGAAATTTTGTTTAATCTGTGTATTTCATCTATAAAAAGAACATCTCCCGCTTTAATAGACATAAGTATTCCGATAATATCCCTCGGGCGCTCCAGCGAAGGCGCAGACGTAATTTTTATATCCGTATTCATCTCATTAGCAATAACAGAAGCTAAAGAAGTTTTTCCCAAGCCTGCAGGCCCGTAAAATAAAATATGGTCAAGCGGCATTTCACTTTTTTTTGCCGCTTCAATTGAAATTTTTAGTGTTGATTTTAATGCACTTTGCCCCACATAATCGTCAAAAAATTTCGGACGTATGCTGTATTCGAAAGACATATCATAAGATGTTTCCTCGCTTGATATATCTTTATTCCTTGTTTCTTTTATTTCTGTATTGTCATTGTCATCCGAAATTATAGCCAAACTTATATCCCCTTTTTATATATAATAACATTATAAATCTAAATTGTCCCGATTTTTATTTACTTCTTTATACTCTTTAATTTATAATATAATCATAAAAGCATGAGAGGTATTAAAATTGGATATAAAAGAATTAATAACAAAATCATCAAAGGAACAAAGACAAGCACTCTTAAATAAAGAAGTAAGCGCAGTAGAGCTGGTTAATGCGTTTTATGACAGGATTGAAACCACAGATAAAGAAATAGGAGCTTATAATTCTTTAACAAAGGATTTTGCAATGGAAACGGCAAAAAAAACAGATGAAAAGATAAGAAATAATGAACACTTATCTCCGCTTGCCGGAATTCCTCTTGCATTAAAAGATAATATTAATTTAAAATCCTATCCTACAACGGCATCAAGTAAAATATTAGAGAATTTTATTTCTCCTTATGATGCGACTGTAACGAAAAAATTAAAAGAAAATTTAATACCTATAATAGGGAAAACAAATCTTGATGAATTTGCAATGGGGTCAAGTAATGAGAACTCTGCATTTAAGATAGTAAGAAATCCGTGGAATAAAAATAAAGTTCCGGGCGGAAGTTCAGGGGGAAGCGCAGCAGCAGTTGCCGCAAGCGAAGCAACGGTATCGTTAGGTTCGGATACCGGAGGAAGTATAAGATTACCTGCAAGCTACTGCGGGTTAGTCGGTTTAAAACCGACATACGGAAGAGTATCAAGATACGGGCTTATTGCTTTTGCTTCATCATTAGATCAAATAGGTCCAATAACTAAAACCGTTGAAGATGCAGCATTGCTGTTAAACGTAATTTCAGGACATGATGAGAAGGATTCGACATCTTTAAATCAAACTCCCGAGGACTTTACTCAAGACTTAAAGAAGGATTTAAAAGGTCTTAAAATAGGTTATATTAAAGAACTATGCACGGAAGGCTTAGCTCCTGAGGTTGAGAATGCGGTTAAAAAATCCATTGAGTTATATAAATCAGCGGGAGCTGAAATAGTTGAAATTTCACTTCCTTTAATAAAGTATTCAATAGCTGTATACTATGTTATTGCGACCGCAGAAGCAAGCTCAAATCTGGCAAGATTTGACGGAGTAAAGTACGGCTACAGAACGAAAAATCCCGAAAATCTTTATGATATGTATGTAAAAACAAGAGCTGAAGGTTTCGGAGATGAAGTAAAAAGAAGAATAATGCTCGGAACTTATGCTCTAAGTTCAGGTTATTATGATGCGTATTATAAAAAAGCTCAGCAGTTAAGAAGATTAATTAAACAAGATTTTGATAATGCATTCAAAAAAGCAGATGTTTTATTATCTCCGACATGTCCTCATACGGCATTTGACATCGGTTCGAAAATTGAAGATCCTTTAAGCATGTATCTTACGGATATAGCAACAATTACCGCCAATTTGGCAGGTATTCCCGCAATGAATGTTCCTGTCGGGCTTGATAATGCAAATATGCCTATAGGACTCCAATTGCAGGCTGATTGCTTACAAGAGTCTAAACTTTTAAATGCTGCTTATAAACTTGAAGAAGCTGTTCAATTTAATCAATACGGTAAAATTTTACAGCAGGTGTAACGATTAATTTATAATAATTTAGTGTAATGAAAAATAAAAACATACTGAAAAATATATTATTAATAATTACATTTCTGGCTTTTAGCCAAATCTGCGTGTATTCTTATGAAGAGGTAACGGAAGAAGATATTCAATATGCGCAGGCTGCTTATAAGCAGGGTGTTGAAATGGTTCATTCAGGTGCTTATGAAAGTGCCGTAAAAGCTTTTCAAAAGGCACTTCAATATAATCCTAATATGTCGGATGCTTATTATAACATTGCATCAATATATATATACCAAAAGAAATATAATGAAGCATATAATGCATATGTTAAACTTTTGGAAATTAATCCGAAAGATTATGATTCAATATTACAAGCTGCAAAACTTTCATATAACAGAAAAGATTACGCTCTGGTTATGAAATATTTAAAATATATTCCCGATGATTATGCAGGATACGGAGAAAGTCAACAGTTATACAGAGATGCAAAAGAACAATTTGAAGCTCAAAAGGGGAGAATAGAACGTTCTAAAATATCAACGGCAAGTAAAAATAAACAGGTGATGTTTGATAATTTAAATTCTCCGGCAGGCATGGCGGTTGATTCCGAAGGGAATATTTATATCGCTTGTTACAGTGATAATTCGATAGTTAAAATTGATGTTAATAACAATAAAACAAATTTTGTAAAAGACTATTTATTGGAAGGTCCTGTCGGATTGGCTATTGATGATTACGACAATCTGTATGCCGCAAACTTTGACGGTAACAATATTCTGAAAATAACTAAAGGCGGAAATGTTACTATTTTTATGCAAAACGTTTCTAAACCTTACTTTTTATATATAAAAGATGATATTTTATATATTTCCGAACAAGGAAATAATGCAGTAGTAAGATATAACTTATCAAATCATTAAACTTTATTCATAAGGCTTCCGCCTACTTCTTTCAGGTTTGTTTTTTCCCTTATTATTTTATTAAAGTTATTTATAGTTTCATAAGAAAGATTTTCATCATTTTTATATCCGGGAGCTGCTGATTCAAATCCTGCAAGCATTCCGTCAGACTTGTCCTGAAGTTTCGTGAAAAATTCAACAACATTATCATAAGTTTGCGTTCCCCGTTTTTCAAAATAATGTGAAAAATAATAAGGAGAAGCTATTGCCATAATGGGCTTGTATCTTTCTCCGTGAAAACGGCTAATCATGTCGGTATATAAGTTTTCAGCCGCAGAAACGACTTTATTTTGTGATTTGTCATAGTGGGTCGAGTATTTTTCAAAAACTTTTTCAATTGTTTTGTTTAATTCGCTGTCGGTAATGATGTTTGTACCTAAGGCAGAATAAGTACTTTCCCCTGAGCCTAAATAAACTTGATTTAAGTTATCAAGAATATTCTCAGCCTGTTTAACGATTTCATCAGGTACTATAGACAACCCTTTTATTGCGGTATCACCTTTTGTTTCAGCATATTCTCTTGCTCTCCAGTATAAATTTGATACCGCATAATTTTTCATATATTTTAAATTGTTTTGTTCCGCAAATTCAATAATATTGTAAGCAAATTCAGGATATAAAGTATTTACGTCTTTAATGAAATTGAGGGTCATTTCTTTTCGTTTTTGAATAGTTTGTTCAATATAGTCAATTAAGTTTTGAGAATAAGGGTTAAGCCCGTAAACAAGCATATCACTGTTTTCATAGCCTATAATTGAAGTTGGTGCAGTATGAGCAAAAGAAAGCTTTATTCCGGGAATGAGTTTTAAGTGTTTATATTTACCGGGATTTTCACCTATAATTCTTATTGCATGCTGTATACCTTCAATGGAATCTCTGTCAGTGAGTGCAAAAATAAAGTCTTTACCCGTTCTTTTATGGTAATTTTGAGCATAAGCCGCAGCTTTGTCTAATATATCAAATACATTTTCTTCTCCCGAGGAAAAATTACTTTGATAATCTAAATCCGCACTGTATGTTTCGGGATTATTTATATTAAAATCTTTTTCTTTGAAATTTGCCAAATGTTCTCTAAATTCATCCGGAGTCATTATCCCCGTTAAATTTTTAGGTGCAATATCTTTCTCCATTATATCTTTTATCCCTTTGGATAAATCTGAAGCATATTCAGAGGGCGAATAATTATCTTCGGGTTTTTTTCCCCGATTAAAAATTTTTAACCCTGATAATGATGATGCGATATAAGTATATAACGGAGAACTTTGTGATGAAGAGCGGGCGCAGAAATTTGGCGCTGCTGCTTTTGAATATGAGTACCCCCATGACCGTGATGAATTGCTGGCGGGGTGCTCAATTTTTACCTTATCAGATTTTAATATTCTGCCTGTTCTTGGGAAATATAATGAATTTTTTATTTCCATTGTTTCTCCGTATAACAATTAATTGTATTGTGATAAAAAATGAAAAATAAAAAAGTTGTTATTTTACTTTAATATTTTTTAGTTTTTTTAATACGGCAAGTCCGCCCAAAACGGAAATTATTGCGCAAATTTTACCCCACGGGGATTTTTTAACGGTTTTTAAGGTTTTTTCTGCCGCAATATTTTTTCTGAACTCATCTTTTTTCTGAAGCTCTTTAGTCAGGGAATATTTATATATTTGTTGAGGAGCTTCAATTACGCCGACGGAACTTTTACTTGTACCTGTCAGCTTTTTTGCACCTATTACGTTATTATTTTGTTCATTTAGGGAATTTAATACATTAGTCATACTTGCCTCTCATTTATAAATGCTTTAAAGAAATAATAATTGCTCATAATTTTGATTCGGAATAAGAAAATTTACATTTTTTAAACAAAAAAATTGTAAACTTTTATTAAAAACAGTTATAATATAGGCAAGAAAATGCATTTACAAGAATTTAAATAATATGTGTTTTTCATGTAAAGGAGTTTGATGTGAATATACCGAGAAGTAAAATTGATGCTAATAAAGTTTCATTTACGGGACATATAAGAGAACTTGATAAAACAGGCTATGAAAAACATAATTTCTTTTATTTATTTGACCCTACAAAATACACTTGTGAGGTTGAATTTTATAATATAAACAAGGATAAAAACGGTAATTATACAATTCAGGATAAAAAGAATCCCGCAAAAGTAATTCCGATGGGTGCAAATAATATAAGTGTAGATATGTCGCAAATTCAGGAGATAATATCTCCTGAGGGGTTTGCCTACAGATTCAAATTAACTGATAAAAATTCAAAAGAAGTTTCATATGCTTTTGATAACGGAATGGTTGCGGGTATTTTTGATAATGATAAAAATAACAAATACAATGTCGTATTAAATAACAGGGCAATAATAAATAAGAACGGTGCGATGCAGTTAATTATGCCTGACGGATATTATCCCGGAGTTGTGAATAAAAATTCAGAAGCCGTATTGGATAGGGAGTTAAGAAATAAAGCATTAACATCAGTAAGAACGCATGCGAATAAATTAGGCGGTAATTTTCAAGGTATAATAAAGCGATTACCGGAAATACAAAAAGAAGGTATTGTAAGGATAGTAGGTACTCCTTTTACAAAAGATTCAATATCTTCACATAAGTATTGGACTGAAAATGTCTATCAAATTTCACCCGATTTCGGGACGGAAGAAGATTATAAAAAATTACAGCAGGAGTTATTCAAAAACGGTATAAACTGGATATCGGATGCTGCCTTGGTTAATGAGGGGTTAGGCGGTATACATATATCGGAATATTTAAGAAAAGGGGATGAATCTGTTTCTAAAAATATGTTTAGATTTACTCAGCGCCCCATGCTTGGTATTTTACCCAATACCTCTGATTATACAAGATTGAAATTAATAAATTCTCCGTATGAAGTTACGGACAAAGGCGAATTAAAAAAGAATAATAAATATAGTCCGTTACGTCCGACATATATACAGTTTTATGATGAAAGATTGGTTTCTGAGGAGCAAAAGAAATCTGATAAACCCATAACAACTTATGATAAAAAGAATACAGATAACGTGTATGACATAACAAAGCATGATGATGCCGTATATCCGTATCATATAGAGGTAAATCCGAATGAATTAATAAGAAATCTTTCAAGAATAGAAAAGCAATATAAGTCAGTGGATTTATCAAATAACGATATAATAAAACAAGTAGCTGATTTTTCGACTTTCGGAGTAACAACGAAAAGCGAAAACGGAGGGGTAGAAGTATGGGACGGTAATGTTGATATTCCGAAACTTAATTTTTACCGTTCAACAGCAGATGATAAAATATTTTTGAGCCTTCCCGCTTCAGAAAGACAACAAGCTATTGAAGATTTTGATAAAGGTACTCTTGCTGTCCGTGATTATGCTATCAATTCGGGAAAATATTGGACAAAACTGACTGATGATATTCAATTCTCTTACATATCCCAATTGTTGGCAGAAAGTAAGGCAAATACTGCTCAGGATTATATGAAGTTAATTGAAAAAGAAGTTCATAAAGGTAATCTGCCGAAAATAGCAATAGATAAAGCATATAAAAATTGTATTGATGAAGAAATTATTCAAAATGTACTTAATGACGAATATCATTTAAAACGACTTGATGATGCGGATATGAGAAATCCGATTAATCCTGAGGGCTATGGTAATTCATATACCGTAAAAGATTACATTTTAAGGAATGCAATGGATGTACCGTTGGAAACATTGCCGTTTGCCAATAATTTACTTGGAATTATTACTTCTCCCTATATTGAGAAGAAAGCAAGTACTGAAGATGAGTTAGGTGTATCACGCTATGATATATATAAAGCCGGGAATCCTAATTTATCTGAAAAATACAGGAATGTTTATGAGCAAACGGAGGAAATATATGAAAATCAAATTACTCCGATTATTACTCAAATTTTAGAAGGTGTATTGGGTGATAAAGGTAAAGGTCAATTTGAGGCTGATGAATATGATAAGTATGTTATTTCCGAAATGGTGCCTGATTTAACCAGATATATAATTACAAAAGCGATAGCACCTGAGAGTGACATACAATTTAAAAATAACGGGCAAATAGATTTTTCGCACGTTGATGCGGATGAAATAACAATGCAATCGCTCGGCATTCCGTTTAATACAAAAACTTCCGAGGAAGAAGCTCAGATATTGGTTAATATATTAAGAAAAGGCATATCTGAAATTCCCGAATCCGATAAAAAAATGTTAACCGAACAAATGAAAAAGAGATTTGAGAATCGGACTTTAAATGATTTTAAAATTGCCGAAATGATTATGGACAGAACTGAATCCGGATTAGGCTGGAGAATTGATGCCGCAAAAGATATTGCGTCAATAGATGCTGTTCGTTCCGGAAATGATAATATGACCAAAAAAACAATGGATAATATAATTGATTTTTGGAAAAGATATAATCAAAGTGTACTAAGTATTAATCCTCATGCTTATACGACAGCGGAACTTACTGATTTCGGATTTTTATTTGACAATGATTCCGGTCAGAAATATACATCGGATGCAGATGCGGAAAGAAAGTTTCTTGAAGAAACAGGTATTACTTCGGTAGCTAATTATAATTACTTGTTTATGCTTCCAACGATATTATATTCGCACTATAATCCCGACGATGATATGAAAAGCTGGATGGCTGAAAAAAGTATGAATTTTGAACTTTTATCCAAGTTAGATACCGGTTGGAACGGAACAAATCCGGGATTTTTATTCCAAAGTCCGGATGACGGAGTCATAGGTTCTTATACTTTCAGCGATAACCACGATAAACCCCGTATTGCGCATCAATTCGCATTAGATATGTATTTATATAATACAATTCCGTTAACTCCAAAACTTATAGAAGAAAAAAGAAGAATCATTAATGACCTAAATGCGAAACAAAAAGCAGGCGAACAACTTTCAGGTGATGAAGAATATCAAATGAGTAAAAATAAAGAAGCGCTTGAAAGGGATATGAATCTTAAGACTATAGCTTCAGAAGTATTAATGAAACCGGTAAATGAAATTGACTTCGGAAAAGTAAGTGCGAAGGCAATAGCTATGGGATATAGATTAAACCATGCCATTGATGAAACTGTTAAAGATGATGCAATAAATTTAAGACTTAAAGATGCGGTCAGTAACTTAGCTGAAGGTGAATATAAAGGTAAAAAATTTGATTCTGAAGCTTTCGGAACAAGAGATTTTGAAACCGCAATAAAAAATGTATTTGATGAGGCTGAATTACAAGGAAAAATAGCAGACAGAAATACTTATGAAATAAAGATGCTAAATAATATTTTGGTTCCCGCTTTTGACAGAATGCAGTCAGTAGCAAAATTACTTACAATTCTGCCCGGCAGTCCGACTGATTTTGCAGGTGCAAGAACAGGTTCTTCCGGTTATGAAACAAAAGCTAAAAACTATAATCAGCAAAACAGAAATATTATTCATTGGGAATACTTAGATAATCCTGAATATGAGTTTATTTTAGACCATTATAAAGCAATGAACGATATATCAAATTTAAGAAGCAGAAAAGAATTAAGCGCATTAAATGACGGTGCTACAATTACTTTGCCCGGTATTAATGAACATGTTCAGGCATTATTAAGATATAATGATGATTCCGAGGTGATAACCGTTCTTGATTCTTCAGGTTCTTCTGACAATAATGAAAAAGTGATGAACAGAAATAAAAAATATTACGGTAATGAGTTGTCGGATGAAAAAGGAAATCCGATTATAGATAAAACGAATAACCAAAAATTGTGCGACGGTTCAATAGACAGAATTATACTTAACGATGATGCAATCAAAAGAGGTTTAAAACACGGTTTATATGTAGGCTCTAAGTTTAAGAATGCACGCAGCGAAGATAAATCTGTTTATATAGTTATGAAGGATTCAAAGGGTAATTATTACCTTCAACGCCAAGTTGTTGATTCTCAAAACAGACCTTCAAATATTCCTATAAAAATCGAACCTGAGGACAAAAATGCTTTAATTCTTTATAGAGTATAAAAAAATAAATCCTTTTTTGTAATGCCGGGTTATATCTATTATTCCCTTTTGTAGTAAAATTATAAAAAAGGATTTATTTATGAAATTATTTAATACTTTAACAAATTCTATTGAAGAATTTAAGCCAATTGATGATAATAAAGTAAAAATGTATGTCTGCGGGCCTACCGTATATGATTATCCGCATTTAGGACACGCAAGATGTTATATAACATGGGATATGCTTTACAGGTACTTAAAATTTAAAGGGTATGATGTAACGTATTGCAGAAACATAACCGATGTAGATGATAAAATTTTAAAAAAAGCCGAAGAAGAGAATACAACGGCAGAAGTAATATCAAGAAGATATTATGAAATATTTTCTGAAGCCATGAAAAATCTAAACGTATTAAAGCCTGATATTGAGCCTTTTGCGACTAAAACAATCGGCGAAATGATATCAATAATAAAGGATTTGATAAAAAATGATTACGCTTATGAGGCTGAGGGGGATGTTTATTTTCGGGTTAAAAAGTTTAAAGATTACGGTAAATTAAGTAAACAGCCTATAGAAGATTTAATAGCCGGAGCAAGGGTAGAAGCATCAGATAAAAAAGAAGATGTTTTGGATTTTGCGCTATGGAAAAAAGACGAAAAATTCGGCTATCCAAGTCCATGGAGCAAAGGACGTCCCGGCTGGCATATTGAATGCAGCGCCATGTCAAGGAAACACCTTGATAAAAATATTGATATCCACGCAGGAGGTGCTGATTTAATTTTCCCTCACCATGAAAATGAAATTGCTCAATCCGAATGTGCTAACGGATGTAAGTTCGTTAATTACTGGCTGCATAACGGATTTGTCACTATTAATAAAGAAAAAATGTCAAAATCTCTCAAAAATTTTGTTTCTATAGGTGATTTATTGGAAAATTTTGATGCAAATACCATAAGATTATTTATATTGACGAATCATTACAGAATGCCGGTAGAATTTTCGTCTGAAGCATTGGAAGGTGCAAAATCAGGTTGGAAAAGGATTCAAACCGCACTTAATGAAGCTCTCAGATTTATAGGTAATAATAATTTGACGGATGTTAAGGAATCTGAGGAAGTAAAACAATTTACGGAAGCTATGGATAATGATTTAAATACCTCAAAAGCACTTGCCGTAATTTTTGAGGCTGCAACAAATGCCAATAAAGCTGTTAATGAAAAGAATTTTGATAATGCCAAAAAATATGCTTCCATTCTTGTCTTGTTAACAAATACTCTCGGATTTAATCCTGAAAAAGAAAAAATATCCGAAGCTGAACTTCAAATTAAATTAGATAAAATTATAAATGAGATGGATTTTTTAACAATTGATGATAAGAATCTTAAAGGTTATTTATTAATGGATAAAATTATTGAATACAGAAATAATGCAAGAAAAGAAAAAAATTGGGCTGTTGCGGATAAAGTAAGAACCCTTTTGGATTCAATTTCAATCGTTTTAAAGGATACAAAAGAAAATACTTATTGGGAAGAAAAATAAACGGAACTTTTATTTAATCCGTTTGTCTTTATCCTTGGAAATAGAATAGTTGGGAATATTAAAAAAGAACACGACTTCTTTGTCGTGTTCGGTTTTGGGAAATGTTTTGTTCGTTTATTAGTGTGCTTCGCTGTGCTTTTCGAACATTGAAGGTAAAACAATCAATACAAAATACATGCAAAGACCAAATAAAACTAAATAGAGACCATCCATAACACAATTCCTTTTATTAATTAACTACACATATATATTATTCCCAAAATATCTTTTTCTTAAACATTAGTATATAATGAGTGAGGTAATTATGGATAAATCAAAATTAAAAAAACTGTTTTCCGGATTGTGCTGCAGTGTATGCAGGCATGATTTTGACGAAAGTGCAATCTTTATTAAAAGAGAAGAGAAAAATTTATTGGTGCTTCAAATTATATGCCCCGAATGCGGTAAAAGTTTCGGACTCGCATTATTAGGGACGGGAGCGCTCAGTGTTAAAGACGATGACGAACTTGTTATTCAGGATTGTCCGGAGCCGATTTCTTATGATGATGTATTAGATGCACACAACTTTATTGATAAGCTTGAAAAGGATTGGACAAAATATATTCCTGATGAATTAAAAAATATATAATATCTTTTGTTTCAATTTTATAAAAATATTTACAACTCCATAAATGCTTGATATAATAATAAAGTTAATAAGCAGGAGAAGTTATTATGAAATTAAGTTCTGAAATCCGCACGGGGGGGGGTAAAATCAGGATTTAATTATAATTCATTTCTCCTTTTGAATATTAAAAAGAATATTATGCACCAAACAAAAAGTTTGAGTGCATTTTTAGTATTAATA
>CANPZP010000039.1 GCA_947589115.1 Candidatus Gastranaerophilales bacterium
ATTGAAAAATTCCAAACGGGAGAACCAACAAAAATAATATCATAATTTGAAATGTCAATATCTTTTATTTGTGGTAACAAACCCTCTTTCATTTGTTTTCTTACATACTTAGACATTGTAAAAATATTATTCGGGTAATTTTCAATTAATTCAATTTCTTTTATATCTCCACCAACTATGTAATTTATATTTTGTGCGGCATTTTTGGTATTACCTGCATTTAAATAATAAATTGTTAAAATTTTTTTTATCAGCAAAATATTCAGGCTGATTATATTGAATATTTTTTAATTCATTGATTTTGTATAACGCTGCTATAAGCAGTGTAAAAAGTAAAATAAATATTCCCATTAATATAAACTTCATATATTATCCTTTTATTGAATATCGTATTAGAATGGTATAAAATAGTATTTTGAATTGAAATTATTATAACACAGAGTTAAATTATGCATGGAAAACTGAATATTATGTCAGGAGTTTGGACAGAAAGCTATGTAAACAATACGGATTACCCAAAATAAGCCTATGAACCGGCAAAAAAGTTTAGTAAAATTCAACTAAAAGCAATATTAAGTGATTTTATTGAAAAATAAAGGAAGGCAAGTTATGAGCAAAAAAGTTTTAATTTTATCAGGAAGCCCAAGAATTGGCGGAAATTCAGATATTTTGTGTGATGAATTTAAAAAAGGCGCACTCGAAGCAGGTAACGAGGTTGAAAAAATCAATGTTGCAAAAATGAAAATAGATTACTGTAAGGGCTGTTATTATTGCGCTAAAAGCGGCGGAGTTTGCGCAATAAAAGACGATATGGCAGAAATTTTACAAAAAATGATAGATGCTGATGTGATAGTTCTATCAAGCCCCGTTTATTTTTATTCGATTGACGCACAATTAAAGGCATTGATTGATAGAACCGTTGCTCGCTGGACGGAAGTCAAAAACAAGGATTTTTATTATATTGCAACATGCGCAGATGATATTGAAGGCTTAAATCGAACAATAGAATGTTTCAGAGGCTACGCTGACTGCGTTCAAGGTGCAAAAGAATGCGGAATAATCTATGGTCATAGTGTCTATGAAAAAGGTGAAATTTTAGATAAACCCGCTCTAAAAGAAGCTTATGAAATGGGAAAATCTATAAAATAAGGAGATAAAAATGAAAGTTTTATTAATTAACGGAAGTCCTAATCGTGAAGGTTGTACATATACGGCATTAAATGAAATAGCTTTAACACTTAATGAAGAAGGAATTGAAACAGAATTTTATCATATAGGTAAAGATCCGATAGCACCATGCAGAGCTTGCCGTGCTTGTGGGAAAATCGGGCGTTGTGTAATTAATGATAAAGTTAATGAATTTGTTAAATATGCTCAAAACTTTGACGGATATGTAATAGGTTCGCCCGTTCACTACGGCTCAGCCGCAGGCTCAATCGTTCCTTTTTTAGATAGAGCCTTCTTTGTTGACTTTATGTCGGGACAAAATTCATTTATCAATAAACCGGGAACTGCTGTAGTTTCTGCCAGACGAGCAGGAACAACAGCTACATTAGACCAGTTAAATAAATATTTTCAAATTAATCAAATGCCGATTATTTCAGGCAGATATTGGAATATGGTGCATGGGGCAAGCCCTGAAGAAGTAAAACAAGATAAAGAGGGAATGCAAAATATGAGAATACTGGCAAGAAATATGGCATATCACTTAAAATGCAAGGAATTAGCTCAAAAAGCAGGACTGGAAGCTCCAAAACAAGAAGAAGTTGAGTTTACTAATTTTATAAGATAGGAGATAATGTACTAAGGTTTTTGACTCAAGAAGGTGTAATTGTTATTCCAAAATCTGTTAAAAAAGAGAGAATGGAGCAAAACTTTAATATCTTCGATTTCGAATTAACGAATGAAGAACTACAACAAATCAGAACACTTGATTTAAGGCACAGTTTGTTTTTTTCACATCACAACCCCGAAACGGTTGAAATGATTATTAATTTAGCGAGGTAAAAATGAAAAAATTATTACTGTTTATTATATCAATATTATTAATTTGTACGGGATGTACATTTGTAAAGGCTGAAAATTCTCAAGGAGGACTTATGGATAAAAAAATATTAATTGCTTATTTTTCTTGGGGCGGTAACACAAAATCAATCGCTGAAAAAATCCACAATTCAGTTGGCGGCGATATGTTCAGGATTGAAACCGTTGTTCCGTACCCTGAAAATTACAATGAAACTGCCTATGGAGTTGCAAAAAAACAGCACGAAGAAGGAACGAAACCAGAACTTAAAAATAACGGCGATGTTTCAGGTTACGATATAATTTTTGTCGGAACACCCGCTTGGTGGTATGAAATGGCTCCTGCCGTTAAAACTTTCTTATCAGAAAATAATTTTGAAGGAAAAACTATTGTGCCTTTTATCACCCATGGTGGCGGCGGAAAATACACAATAGCTGAAGATATGGCTAAACTTGTAAAAGGTTCAAAAGTCTTATCCCCTCTTGTTGTTTACGGAAGAGGAAACTCTGAAACCGATAAAGAAATTGATAACTGGTTAAAACAGATTAAATAAAAAAATTTTACTGATAAAAAGCTAAGAAACGTTATTTAAAAACGATTTTGCCCGATTAAAATAATTAAGCCTGCCGAAATAGCAGGCTTTTTCAAATAATAAAAAAATTATCATCTTTTAAAATATTGTTTTTTATATTTGTAGGTTTGCAGGTATGTTTTTTTAATTTAACCTATAACATAAAGTAATTATTTTACTGTATCATCTTTCATTCTGCAAGTGAAAACCATTACAAATTCAGGTTTATCACCTTGCGGTGATAAATTTGCAACTTCGCCTACTTTTTCACCGTTATCATCTACTATGTCATAAATACCGTTTGAATTGTTGTCATTGTACCTTACGTGATAGACACAGGGATAATTTACGGGTAAGCCGTTAGAATTTTTTAATATTTCTTCGGTTTCATCACGCATTTCCATATTCCATGCTATTGCAAATTGAGGTTTTTCATCGCCCATATTTTCAATAACCCCGACATCATAGTGCATATTCGGGTCTAAATTATCAAATTCAATTTTTTCACCGTCGCATTTTACAAAGTCCTTTACTTGTGTACCTGTTTTAGTGTCATATAGTGCATAAGCTCGTTGCAGCTCTGTACAGACTATTGCAATTCTTCTCGGCTTTGGAACTAACACAACTTTAGGCATTTCCCCTGAAAATTTATTTTGCACCATAACATCACCTTTCTGTTTAACTATCACCAAAATAATTATTGCAGATTTTGCAGATTTTGAATATAATTTTAAATTTAATTTACATTGTTATTTAAAAAAATTGAAAAAACCATAGATTTGGAATCTTGCTCTACCCCAAAATGGATTATTAATGATTCTTACAGTGTATGTGGGGAGGGGTAGAAACCATAACCTGCTACTTTTTCTTTTCTATTATTAAATCATAGCCTAAAATATCGCAAATATTTTTTAAATCTTTAAATGTTAAATATTCGCGCTTAAGCTTTGCCGAAAAGTTGGCGGGTTTTGTGTTTTTCCCCGTTTTTTGATTTAATTTTTCAGACAATTCTTTTTGTAGCATGTATTCTTTGTTTAAAAGAAATTTTACAAGCTGAAAGTCTGTCATATCGTTAATAATCATTGTTTTATTATATTTTGCTTGACTTCTTGTAGCAAAAAATATACAATAATCTACATATAAGTAAATTGAGTTAATTAGATATAATCTAATTTATATTAAAATTAAGGGGATTTAAAAGAAATTCAGGCTTATAAGTATTATAAAAAATGTTTGTATTTTTTGCTCATCCTTAATTAATTTAGACAAAATTTATTTTAAAGCCTATAGGCCGGGTTTTAACCCGACCTATATCTATATATGTTTATTTTGCTGTGTCATCTTTCATTCTTAAAGTCCAAACTTGTCGAAAATTGGGTTTATCGCCGGTTTGAATTAAATTTATGACTTGTCCTACCGTTTCGCCATTTTTGTCGACTAAATCAAAACTGTTATTTTGATGCTTTTTATCAATTATTTCGTAAGGATATGGATAAATTACAGGCAGATTACCGGAATTTTTTAATATATCATCTGTGTCATCTATCATTTCGGGAGTCCAATCTATTGCAAATTGAGGTTTTGCATCTCCGGGATTTTCTATAGCTCCTACGTCATAGTGCCTATTGGGGTCTAAGTTTTTAAATTCAACTTGTCCGTCTGCGCCGTTTTTAAACTCGCTGACTTGAGTGCCTGTTTCAGAGTCAAAAAGTCCGTATGCTCTTGCAGGTCTTGCATGATTTATTCTAATAACTCTCGGGTTAGGAATAACAACAACTTGTTCTGGGTTTTCATTTAAAAATTTATTTTCACTCATAATAATAAATCCTTTCTGTTTTCTCAACATCATAATATCGGCATCAAAATTGGTGTCGTATAATGATTTTTTGTTATTTTAATTGTTTTTTAAACTATATATATAAAATTTATAATTATATTCAAATTAATTTTAGGCACAAATCAACGTAATAATACTATTCCCAAATTTTTTAATTTTTAAACATAATTATATTTATTTTAAAAGAGCCTTTGTAATTTTATAGATATCTTCTATTTTCCCGGGGCATGAATCAAGCATTTCTATAATTTGCTTTTTTAGTGTTTCCGAAGATTCTTTATGCTCAAAATCAAAAACATCAACGTAATTTACATTCAAAATTTTTATTATTTTATCTAATGTTCCGAGCAAGGGATAATTTCTGCCTGTAACTATATTACTTAATGCAGCAGGTTCTATACCCGCCATTTCCGCTATTTTCTCTTGGCTTATACCATTTCTTTTTATTAATTCTTTTATTCTTTTACCAAGTAATTTTTTTGTATCCATAAAAATGTGTCCCATAATAAATGTAGCAAAACACATAATTTTTTATAATAATTTTATACTGAATAATTAACTTGAAATTAAGTATAACTTATGTTATATTTGCTTCATACTGTTTTTTTGGGATTTTATACAGTATATTAAATGTTTTTTATAGGGAGCTTAATGAGTTTGAAAAATTTATATACTCCGGAGCTTTTAAGTCAATACAGAACAACTTTAATGGGAATAGCAATGGTATGGGTTGTACTACATCATTGTAATTGCAATACTCATTATGAATTAAACTTTTTATATTCTTTTCCGCTGTTAAATCTCGGATATAGCGGAGTTGATATTTTTATATTTCTTTCAGGATTTGGGATATATTGCTCATTAAATAAAGTTCCCGATATCGGAGTATTTTTATTAAAACGAATAAAAAGATTTATCCCCGCAATACCTATATTTATTTTGTATATTCTATATAAAAAAATAACTTCGCTGCATGTAATTGCGGGATTCTTTACTCTTGAAAACTATTGGATAAGAGATTCTTTTTTAGCATACTTATCATATGCTTTTTTATTTTATTTGTTCTCTCCTTTAATAAAGGATATTATAGATAAACATATCAAACAAAATGCCCGAGTTTTTCTTTTATTTTTATTCGTATTATTTATATTGACTATTCCATATTGGAACACTTCTCAATTAAGCGGTATCAGCAGAATTTTAATATATACCTTAGGAATGTATTTGGGATATTTTTACTGTAATAATATATCATTAAATAAAAAATTAATACCATTATCCTTTATTTTATCAATATTGGGATTTATATCGCTGATTTTTGTTTTTATAAAATTTACGGACATTCGTATGAAATATGGATTTATATGGTATTTAAATTTATTTTTCATCCCCGGATTATGTTATGCCTTGATTTTTATAATAAATAAAACTGAAAAGTATATTGGAAAATTACTAAATATATTTAATGTAATCGGTAAATATTCTTTAACTGTTTATTGTATTGATTTTTACATTACAACCTGCATAAAATTTGATACTTTTATGGTGCATTTCTTCTTATCTTTAGTATTAGGAATTGTTTATGGATTAATAGTTAATATGTGTTTGAAACGTCAAGTTTATAGAGTGTAGGACAAAGTTACATAAAATTAATTTTGTCGGACATAAATCTACAAGTATTTCCCAGATTATAGTTCCTACCCCAACAATTAAAAGAATAATTTTGCATTTTGAAACTGCCTGGCAGAAATGCCAAACCTAAAAACTGAATTATACAATTTGATAAACGATAAATTCACTGATAAAATAAATTATTATGGATGTTTTAGATAAGCTTGAAAAATCAAAGTTCAGGTCAAAATTTAAACTGAGAGCAAAAGAACTTGATTATATTAAAGAAAAAGGGTTAGATAAGATATATTCTCATGCCTGCGATTTTATAAGAGATAGAGTAGCACCGGCTGAGCCTATTAATGACGGTAAGCAAACTCCTATGCGGGGTCATCCCGTATTTATTGCTCAGCACGCAACCGCTGTTTGCTGCCGCAATTGCATAGAAAAATGGCATAAAATCCCCAAGGGCAGAGAACTTACTCAACAAGAGCAGGAATACCTTGTTTCCGTAATTATGGAATGGATAAGAAAACAGATATATCATAATAATTTGAGGTAATATCAAATACAAAAACTTTTTAAATTTTATTAATTTTAGTTACAACAACAAAAATCGGATTATGTGATACAAATTTTTATTACGTTATCAAGTTTATTTTCAAATATATCGTATGCTTTTTCAATATCTTTAAGCGGAAATTTATGAGTTATTAAAGGAGTTGTGTCAATTTTACCCTGAGCAATTAAAGACAGTATTTCATCGCAGTCGCATCCGTCAACTCCGCCCGTTTTAAATGTAAGGTTTTTGCCGTACATATCCGGCAGAGGTAAAACCATAGGTTTATCATAAAGCGCAACAACAGTAACGATTGCATTGGGTCTTGCAGATTGCCAAGCTGTTTTAAAAGATTCTTCATTCCCCGCAACTTCTATAACAACATCCGCACCACCATGTTCGCTTTCATTATATACCGTTTCAAGGCAATTTTCAGGTTCAACTACAATAACATTAGTGTAGTGATTTTTTACAAAATTTCTTCTTGTTTCATCTTTTTCACAGACAATAATTTTTCTTGGATTTTTTAACATTGCACACAGTAAAGTACATATACCTGTCGGGCCTGCACCTATAATAAGAACTGTATCGGTTTCTTTTATTTCGGAAATCCGAGCTGCCCAAAACCCCATTGCCAAAATATCACCAACAAAAAGCGCCTGTTCATCTGAAACACTGTCGGGGATTTTATTTAACCCTTGGTCAGCATATGGAACTCTGACGTATTCCGCCTGTCCGCCATCTATACGGCATCCTAAAGCCCAGCCCCCATTTTTATCCGTGCAATTATTTACAAAACCGTTTTTGCAGAAAAAACACTCTCCGCAAAAGGTTTCAACATTTACTGTTACTCGGTCGCCTTTTTTAATCTTTTTAACTTCGGCTCCGGTTTCTTCAACAATACCTACCATTTCATGCCCAACTGTTATTCCGGTAACGGCTTTTGGTACGGAACCGTGTTTAATATGTAAATCACTTGTACATATACTACTCATAGTGATACGTACAATTGCATCTTTTTGGTCAAGAATTGTCGGTTTTGGTTTTTCAGTAAGTTCAAAAACCCCATGGTTTTTATATATACAGGCTAACAATTTTTCTCCTTTTTCAATATTTACTTAATTTATTAATAATTTTCGTTTAAAAAATTTAAAAGTATTTCAAGTGCTTTTGAGGTGAAAGAATATTTCATCAATATTCGATTAAGATTTTTATTTTCTACAAATTTGAATGTTTTTTGTATTTTTTTATTACCCACGCTTATATAAACAAGTCCGACTGGTTTTTCGCCTGTTCCGCCGGAAGGCCCTGCAATCCCGGTAGTAGAAAGTGCAATATCACAATCATAATTATTCAATAAGCCGTTTATCATTTCCAGTGAAACTTCTTCGCTAACAACACCTTTTTCTTTGACAGAATCAGAAGAAACACCCAAAAGTTTTTCTTTTGCTTCGTTTGAATATGTTACAAAATTTTGAAATGTATACGCACTTGAACCTGAAATATCCGTAATTCTTGAGCTTATCAAACCTCCTGTACATGATTCGGCAACAGACAATTTTAAGTTATTTTTTATTAAAATTTTTGAGATTTTATATTCCTTATTGTGAGTTACAACCCACAATAAATTTTTTATTACAAATTTTATATTTGGTATTAAATTACTTAAACACATATTAATAAACCGGCATATCTAAAGGTTTAATAAGTTGAACTTGTATGACTTCACCTTGATTCAAGTTAATATCCTGACCTTTTCTGAATATATTAGCAACACTGTCGCCAAGGAAATATATTCCTGCAACAGGTGCGGAAACAACGGCGGTTAAAGGAGCAAAAACATACTTTGGTGCTCCGTTCAATAAATCTTCACCTTTTTCCCAAGCCCAAGATGTAGGTTTTGTTACTATATTTTTTGTTCGTTCTGTTGTATTTTTCAGTGCCGTTCCGTAGTTGGTTTTTGAGCTTAATGCCCCATCGTATGTAATATTTTTGTTATTGCAAAGTCCCGCATAAAATGATACTTGTTTACCTGTCGGACTGACAATATGGTCTAAATACAGTCTGACCAGCCCGCCTTTATAGAGCATTTTCGGTGTTTGTACTTCTTCAATAGAGCCTCTTATTACACTGCCTTTTGGTATTACTACAATATCATCAACTTTTACATTATCAACAACAGTTAAATCAAAACTGTCACCTAATTCTCTCGTTGATGAATTAATCGGGTCAAGTAATTTTAATGTTATTACCGTTCCTTCGGGTACCCTTTTTGTTTTTATATTTGCATTTATTTGTTTATTTACCGCTCCAAAACAAGAAACAGTACTAAATAATAAAAAAGTCAAAATTGATATTACAGTAAATATATTTCTCATGTTTTTTCCTCTATGTTATATCAGATATTGCAACTTTACCAAACTTTGCGGACAAATCATCTATATGATGAATAATATACATAAACGGTTCGGCATCTTTATCATCCAAATCAATTAACGCACCCCAATCCGTTCTGCCGTGATGAGCTGCAATCATCTTTGCTATATTTTTAAATCCGTTATTCATACAGATTGAAAACCCCCACTGTGAATGGGTTAACCAATCTTTTCTAAATTCTTCGTTATACTCTATTAATCCCGTTTCGGTATCTATTTTATACTCAAATATTTTTCCGAAATCATGTAAAATGCACGCAGCATAAACATCCTCAGGATTTAATTTATTATTGCACTTACTCATTACCGTCTTTGCAATATCTAAACATTCATACGTATGCTGAATTAACCCGCCTATATAATTATGATGCATTAATTTTGCCGCAGGTGCAAGTTTAAACTGATTCTCATTTTCAAAAATCAACGATAATACAAATTCAGAAAGTTTTTTATTTTTAAATTCGTTAACTTCACTTACCAGCTTATTAAACAACTCATCTCTTTGTTGTTCATCCAGTCCAAGCTTTGCCTCTCTTACAAGTGATATATCCGAAATTAAGCAGTTATTATATTTTTCATTATATGTTCCGCTATTAATTTTTATCAAATTAGCAGTTCTGAATAACTTTGCATCAAGTCTGTTTAATGTTTCTTCCCATAGTATACAATTTAAAACAGTATCATTTTCTATATTTCTGACTTGCAGTTTACCCATTTTGGAACCGGCTTTTGTATCTCCGGTCGCAAAGGTTATTATTTCATATGTAGCGTTTAAATCAAGCATAATTTTTTCCTTAAATAACTTTTTTATTATACATCAAAAGTTAAACCGCTTTTGAATTTATTTTTATAAAATATTTTAAATATAACTTTGAAAGCAGACAACTAAATGGTTTTATTATATTTACACTTGAAAATTTAATGCACTTTTTATCATTACATACTATTGTTATGGAATTACAGGTTTTATCAATAATAGTACCTGCTTCAGCCTCAGAAGTATTTTCAAGTATTTTATACGATTTAAAGCTTAAAAATTCATTTTTATACGGAATATAACTATTCAGCCACGGTTTTAATGCTCTAATCCTTGTATCAATTTGATATGATGAATTATTTTCAAAATCCAAGATAGCTTCTTTAAGGGTTATTTGAGGTTGATAAGTCGCTGATGCTTCATCTTGCGATATTGAATTTTTTATTCTTTCATTTAAATTATCAAGTACATCGGATATATTATTTTTGACAGCATTTGTACATTTAAATTTTAGACTTTGACCTGTTTCATCACCGTCAATAAGTATTTCATATTGAGAAATAATATTACCGGAGTCAAATTTTTCATTCATTAAATGAAATGTTACTCCTGTTTTTTGTTCATTAGCCAAGATAGTTCTGAAGTATGGATTAGGGCCTCTATATTTGGGCAATAAAGAAGGATGAATGTTTATTACGGCAATTTTCGGGGTATTGATTGTTTCTTGTGAAAATTTTTCACTCCAAGAAGCTGTTATTATTACATCAACATTCAGCCGTTTAATTTCATTTCTAAATTTGTTTGAATTAACACTATTTGCTTTTATATCATATATGTAGAGATTTTTTACCAGTCTTAAATCTGAGGAGGGAAAACAAAAATCATATAATATTCTCTTCAATTTATTAAATATAATATTATCATGCCTAAATACTCCGGCTATATCATGTTTGGATTCCAAAATACCCAAACAAGCAGCCTCCAGCATTTCTCCGTATCCGACTATTACTACTTTCATAATTTATATTTTATACGACCCATAAAATAATGTAAATTAAGTATTCGTTTTTGTAATAAAAACAGTTAAAATAGTTTTAATTAAATTTATTTTTTTATAAAATAAAACCGGAAAGTAGAGGAAATATTTGAATAATAATTTTGATGATTTAGAAACAATGGCAAGAAAATCCTCTGTAATACAAGAAAGAATGAGTCTTGTAGCAAGCCATATGTATAAACAGTTTCTTGAGTATCAACAATCAAATGCAAATACACAAATATTATTTGAGCAGATTGTTAATAATATGGATACTACCGTTAATTATTTAAAGCAGTCTTTTAATTCAAGAAGTATTCCTGCCGAAAATATTTACTATAAATTTGATAAACAAAGACATATTGCAATAATGAACATATTATGGCATTGCATAACCTTTTATTTTAATATGAAAGATAAGCCTAAAGCATTGCAAAGAGAAAAAGATGCTCCCTTATTTACCGGAAGAATTATAGCTATTAAAGGCACCATACCCGAATTAATTAACGGTGACAGCGAAGAAACAGACAAAAAATTATTGGAACTTGAAGTTGCTTCTTTATATGTTCCTGCCGATAAAAATTCTAAAGCTATTATTAAAGTCAGACATTTAGGGGATCAGGAGTTCCTTATTAATCAAATGGAAGCACCAAGAGAATTTTTACTTAAAGTTATTGAAACTATTTGTGCGGGTGGAAATCTGCATCAAGAAATTTCCAAAGTTACTATAAGTTTATAATTATTATTTTACATATTTCTAAAAAAGTTATATTATTATAATTAAGGTGAGTTATGGATTGTATATTTTGTAAAATTGCAAATAAAGAAATTCCTTCGGAATTAATATATGAAGATGATAATGTCGTTGCGTTTAACGACTTATCTCCTCAAGCACCAATCCATTTTCTCGTTATACCTAAAAAACATTATGAATCTTTAAATGATATTGATTCACAAGTTGTATTCGGACAAATTTTTTCAACTATCCCCAAAATAGCTGAAAAATTGAATATTAAAGAGTATAGAACAGTAGTTAATACAGGTAAAAGTGCCGGACAAACTGTTTTCCATTTGCATGTCCATGTTATGTCAGGCAGAAATTTTACTTGGCCCGCAGGTTAATATGAATTATAGTCGTTGGTATGATAAATATTCTAATTTAAAAAATTTGTTGATTCTGCTTCAAAAAGTGGATGATTACAATATTGAATTAATTGCTCAGGATTTTCTTCAAATTATTCTTTCCAAATATAAAGATGAGTTTGATAAAGCCATTCAAAACATGTCTACAAATCCCGTTCCCGGTTATAATCGCTGGTATGACAAAAATTATAACCTTCATACTTGTATTGAATTTATTAAGACATTAAATGATAAAGATAAAGAAGAATTAATAAACGCTTTCATAATGTCATTATTAAGCTTTATAACAAATGATAATCATGCATATGAACGTGCGGGAAATCAAGAAATAGACGAAAATGAAGAAAATGAAACGTAATATTTTAATTACCGGTTCTTCAAAAGGAATAGGGCTTGAAACTGCAAAATATTTAGCTGCAAATTATAATGTTTTTATTGCGGGACGTAATAAAGAAACTCTGGAGAAATTATGTAAAGAGCATAATTTTAAAGGATTTTGCGCAGCGGATTTATCCGAAGAAAATGCAGCTCTTACTTTATTTAATAATCTAAACCAAGATATTGACATACTCATAAATAATGCAGGGGTATACTTTTATAATCCCATTGAAAAAATGAGTATTGATGAAATATTAAATACTATAAAAGTAAATACTATAGCACCTATAGAACTTATTAAATATTATGTTCCCTTTATGAAAAAACAAAAATGGGGAAGAATAATAAATATAGGCTCTATATCAGGAGTAATGGGCGAAGCAAATGCAAGTGTATATTCAATGACTAAAGCTTCATTAATCGGGATGACAAAAGCATTAGCACTCGAACTCGCTCAGGATAACATAACCGTTAATATTATTAATCCCGGATGGGTTGATACAGAATTAATTAATAATGATGAGCTTAATAATGAGTTTTCAAAAGATGAAATTATTGAAACAATACCGCAACGAAGATTTGTTTCTCCATCTGAAATCGCTGCGGCATGCGAATATTTAATTTCCGATAATGCAAAATCTGTCACGGGACAATCAATAAATATATGTGCCGGCTTATCTGTGGGGTTTTAAATTCTTTTGCCATACAAGTCCTATTCGGAAGTATGGCGAAAGCATTAATTATATTTGAATAGTAG
The DNA here is from genome assembly GCA_947589115.1 of Candidatus Gastranaerophilales bacterium. GTDB lineage: Bacteria > Cyanobacteriota > Vampirovibrionia > Gastranaerophilales > Gastranaerophilaceae > Avigastranaerophilus. The sequence continues at coordinate 13,108 of CANPZP010000039.1, forward strand.
TAATATTCGCATTCAAAACACATTACAAAATAACAAAATATTCTCTGAAATCTTTTATTGTCATTCAAAAATTATTATAATATATATTTCCAACTTTTGCAGCACTATATATTTGTGTCCGTTTAAAACTACTTCTTAATTCTTTTCCAATAACTTCGGATGCAGCATCAACTATATCATTTTCACAATATTTTTTATAAAATTTACGCAGTAATCTTTGTTTTAGCAATATTTCAGTAGCATAAAATTTTAGAGTCTTTCCTATTTATGATTTTATTTTACTTTCTTTTATTAATTCAATTTTTTATTTTTTTAGTATGTTTACATCAATAATTATTTTTTTACTATTTGCTATCACTTTTCAGTTATATAAAATTAAATTACTCGAAATATTCTTAAAGTAATATATGTTTAAAAATTTCACTTTATGAAACACAAATATCAACTCCCAGTATACCAAGCACCACGAGTTTTACCATGTTTAGTAAGGTATTTACTTTTAACCAAACTTGACAAATGTTTCTTAATTGTATTTATATTTGTTCCGGTTAATTCAGCCAATTCAGATATTGTCGCTCTGTCTTTTGTTTCAAAAACTTCCATTATTTTTGCAGAAATTTCAGGTAAGTCCAAATTTTTCTGAACGGTAGTATTTGCGTATTCTATTTTATACTCAAGTCTGATTTTTTGTTTTTGCAAAGTTTTTAAGAAAAACATTAGCCATGGCTCATAGTCAGGTACTTTACTTAAAGTTGCTTGAGTTTGCCTTAAAGCTCTGTAATAACCTTCTTTGTTATCCTCAATTATTGATTCCGTTGAACTATATGGAACATAAACATAACCTGATTTTAGCAATAAAAGATTAGTTAATGCTCGTGATAACCTGCCATTTCCGTCTTGAAAGGGGTGGATTGCAAGAAAATTAACAACAAAAATTCCGATAACAATCAGCGGATGATAAAATCTATCCGACAAATTCTTGTTGGTCCATTCAACAAGCTTCTGCATTTTTAATGGAGTTTCAAACGGAGTTGCGGTTTCAAAAACAACACCAATTTCCCTGCCTTCACTATCATAAGCGGCGACTGCATTAGAAACTTTTTTGTATTCTCCTTTGTGTTTTTCATCCTTTGAAGAATATTCAAGTAGGATTTTGTGTAACTGTTTTATATAATTTTCTGATAGCGGAATAACTTCCCAATCCTCAAAAATCGTATCGGCAAGTTTTGCGTATCCCGCGACTTCCTCCTCATCACGATTTGCGAAGGATTGCTTTTTTATTCGGGATAATAATTCTTCAACCTGTTTATCTGAAAGTTTGTTTCCTTCAATACGATTTGAAGACCCAACACTTTCAATCGTTGCAACCTTTTTTAAAGCTCTTAATTTTTCAGGAGCCATTTTGCCTAATAACTTCCAAGAGCCTTTAAATTCATCTATTTCAGAGATTATAGTAAGCATTTGATTATTGATTTTTATATTGATATTTTCTAACATATTTATACCTAATTAGACCTAATATGACCTAATAGTATATTATTTTTATCTGATTGTCAAGATTACAAAACCTTAAATCATCAAACATGTAATTTGTTAAACCGAGAACCTGCTTGATTTTATAAAAATCATTCCTGATTTTTCTTTTCAGAGATTTCTTTTCTTGTTCTCTCCCTGTTAAAATACTATTCAAAGGCTGTTTTAATGTAGTCAAATTTTTTAATAATCGGATTTTTTACACGAAATCTTTTTGTCATTAATTTTAAATTCCGAATAAAAATGTCAAACTCGTGATATATTATGTCAGAATCCCTGATACAGAACATCGGAATATAAAACGCTCGTTCTTTGTCTTTTTCTTTTGTCATAAAAAATTCCCCCTCTCGGCGGAATTTTTATTAGCGGGCGACGAGACTCGAACACCTCCGCTGCGCTTCGGATA
>CANPZP010000040.1 GCA_947589115.1 Candidatus Gastranaerophilales bacterium
AAAACGATCTCTTCCTGATTGATTAGGGCCTTTTAACCCGTTTATATCAATCTCATACCCGTTAGCGGCATGCAGATTACTGTATGAACCGCATAAATGACTGGCACCGTTTGTAATACCCATTCCGTCATTAAAAGGAATTAATCCTGATTCATCATCACCAACCGTAATTTTTTCGCCTGTCGGAATATATTTTTTCAGATAATATTCCCAAAATGAACGACCATAGTAATAAGATTCAGTTCCCCAATCTCTGACAGGTATGCCTCTTTCAAGCTCGGCAAGTTTTACCGCCTGAGATAAAGAGGAATAAACTTTTTTTAATTTAGATGCAGTTTCAACTCGTTTATGATTTTGAATTAAGACAGGAATGGTAAGTCCCGCAATAATTCCTATGACAACAAGAGTGATTAAAACCTCTGATAAAGTAAACGCAAGCGTTTTTCTGCTACGGGGGGGGGTAGATTTGATGCTTATTTTCCATATTTTATCTCCTTATTTCCTTCATAGTTTCTTATTTTACCACTTTTTATTATTTTTATCAAGAAAATAATAATTATATAAGATGCAGTTTATATTTACATTGTATTAATATGTTGATATAATAACAATATAACCAAAAAGGAGGAAGTATAATGTTCATTAACGCTAAAACCCGCACGGGGGGGGGTAAAATCAGAATATAAAGCGTTTACTCTTGCTGAGGTTTTAATCACTCTTGTCGTAATCGGAGTTATTGCCGCAATTACAATAGTAATAATCATACAGTCGAGAAATGAAAAAGCGGCGGTTGTTAAAGTTAAAAAAGCATACAGCATGTTACAGCAAGCATATATGAGTTCAACAGCACAATATATGACTCCGGATGAATGGAATATTGGGCCGAGAGATAGCGTCGGCGACGACGAAAACTACGTTGCCGTTAATGCTCAGTTGATAAGAGACAGGTTATTTGAAAATGTTCATGTAATGGCAAAATGCAACAGTAAATCAGAAATAAGTAAATGCAATTTAGGAAAAGAATATTATAACCTGAAAGGAGGGTCAGATGCTGCAACAAGTATAGGCAGTTTTGTCGCCGCAAATGACGGTACGGGTTATATAATTTTGGTATCAACACAACCCGGCTGCGGCCAAAGCAGAGGCAAGGGGCAATATTTGGGTAATGTATGCGGATTAATATTTGCAGATATAAACGGGAGTAAAAAACCTAATACTTTCGGTAAAGATACTTTTTTGTTCTACTTAACAAAAAACGGCATAGTTCCCTGCGGATTAAAAGAAGAATCAGCATATCCTTTTGATAAAAGTAATACGGGACATGAAGCGACAGCATGGGTTATATATAAAGAAAATTTAGATTACTTACGCTGTAAAGACAAACTGTCTTGGGACGGGAAAAGCAGCTGTAAATAGTTTTAATAAAGCCTTTAATCCTGCGCTGATACATAACAGAGTAATTATACTCATATATTTTAATCTTTATTTTTATTATGAATAAGAGAAGAAATAAAAGCCGAAGTAACAATAACAAGCCCGCTGCCGCCCGTTATAACTTCTGAAACTTCAACCCTTGTTGACACATACATTATTATTGCCAATAAACCTATAGCCCAATGAGCGCCGTGTTCAAGATATAAATACTGTTTAAGGGTTTTTTTATCCACCATATATATTGTAAGCGAACGTACAAACATTGCGCCAATGGCAAGTCCTATTGCAATAATTATAATATCTTTACTTATTGCGAAAGCGCCCAAAACTCCGTCAAGCGAGAAAGAAGCATCTATTAATTCCAAATATAAGAAACCAATAAATCCAAGTTTTGCTGTTTCTCCTAATAATTCAGCTTTTCTTTTTGCAATATTTTCCAATAAATTACTTACGCTGTCTATAACGAGGTATAAAACAATTCCCGTAAAACCTGCCATAATTACAGGGATTTTACTTTTCTCGGGAATAAAATTTTGAAGCACCATTAAAGAAATTAATGCAATAATAACATCTATATATTTAATACAATTGAGTTTTTGAAACGGTTTTTCAAGAATGGAAATCCAATAAGAATCTTTATTTTCATTAACAAAAAAGGATAAGAAAATCATCAGCAAAAAGGCGCCGCCAAAAGTTACCAAAGGAGCATGAACTATATGAAGATAATGAGCATATTTATCCACATCATATAAAGCTAATTGAGCAACTTTTAGGATTGATAATCCCGAGAAAAGAGCAACAACAATAATGGGGAATAATAATCTCATCCCGAAAACCGCAATAATTATACCCCAAGTAATAAATCTATGCCGCCATAAATCACTCATTTTTTCAAGCTTCATAGCGTTAATAACCGCATTATCAAAAGAGAGGGTAATCTCTAAAATTGAAAGGAATAAAACAATAAACAGAGCTAAAAAACCCGTTCCCGGATGAGTATGCTCTCCCCATAAATATGCTGAAATTATACCTATTAATGTTATTATAAATGAGCCTTTAAAATATTTAATCATTTTATTCTTAATCCTTTGTTTAGTAAATTAAATCTAATGTATCAACAATCATTATATAATAAGTAAATCCATAAAAATTATATAAAAAAATAGGGAAAAATAATTCATATTTTTACCCTATTTTTAATCAAAACTTAAATTGATGTCATATTGTGTCAGTGACTTAACTTAAGAGCTGAAAAGATTAGTCTTTAGCGTGACCTGCCGTACCTAAAACATCAACCATTTTATGTTTAACCATTTCTTTAACTGCCGTTCTTCCCGGGCCCATATATTCACGGGGGTCAAATTTTTCGGGATGTTCAATAAAGAATTCTCTAATAGTTGAAGTCATGGCCAATCTTAAGTCTGTATCAATATTAATTTTAGCGACACCGTGTTTGGAAGCATAATTTAACATTTCTTCGGGAACACCCTGAGCATCAGGCAAGTTGCCGCCGAATTTATTACATTTTTCAACAAATGCTTTCGGTACTGAAGATGAACCGTGTAATACCAACGGATAATCAAAACCTACAACATCATTAACGGCTTTTTTAATTTGAGCTAATCTTTCAAAATCCAATTTAGCTTCGCCTTTGAATTTATAAGCACCGTGGGAAGTGCCTATAGCAACAGCCAAAGAATCACAGCCTGTTTCTTTAACAAATCTTGCTGCTTCCTCGGGGTCAGTATATGTAGAATCAGCGGAGTGAACTTTAACATCATCTTCAACACCTGCCAATTTACCCAATTCAGCTTCAACCGAAATACCTCTTTGATGAGCGTATTCAACAACTTTTTTAGTTAAAGCAATATTTTCATCTAACGGGAATCTTGAACCGTCAATCATAACGGAAGAGAAACCGCCGTCTATACATGATTTACAAATATCAAAGTCAGCACCGTGGTCTAAGTGAAGTGCAATCGGTACAGTTGTTGTAGCAAGTGCAGCTTCAACAAGTTTTATTAAATATGTTTGATTAGCATATTTTCTTGCGCCGGCAGAAACTTGAAGAATAATAGGTGATTGAGTTTCTTCTGCCGCTTCTGCAATACCCTGCAAAATTTCCATGTTATTTACATTGTACGCACCTATTGCATATCCGCCTGCAAGTGCTTTTTTGAACATTTCGCCTGTTCCAACTAATTTTCTTTCAGTCATTGTAAACGTCTCCTCTTGTTTATTTTACATGACTAATTTACATCAAACATGGATTTAATACAATTTGTCCTTAAGTATAATTGCAAGATTTAAAAAAAAATGTTAAAATCGAAAACATAAAAAGAAAGTGAATGGAGGACATTATGACTAAAGAAGACAGTTCAATCAGCTTAGGAGTCGGAATGCTTATGGGAGTTATAGGCGGAGTAATTGCCGCTGTATTGTATGCTCCTAAATCCGGAGAAGAAACAAGAAAAAATGTGGAAGGAGTTATAACCGATATAGCTCAAAAATACACACCGGAAATCAAGCAGGCTAAACGTCAAGCTTTAAATTCGATAGATGTTATGCGCTACAGACTCGAAGAACAATATAATAAAATTAATGAATCAATAAAAGCAAAACAATTAGCCAAAGCAAAAGAAAAAGAATCAAACGAATACGACGTAAATTAGGAGAATTAAAATGACCCCTTTAGATTGGATTTTTGCGATTTTATTGATAATTTTGCTGATAGTATCCATAGTTGCAATAATAGTACTTGTTTTATATCTTGTTAAATTTCTTAAAGCCGCAACTAAAACAATGATAAGCGTAAAGGAATTAACAGATACCGCAAAAACGGAAGTAAGTCCCGCTTTGAAATCAATAAGCGGTATTTTATCCGCTATTAACAAAATGTCAAATACAACAAACTCAAATTTAGAGATAATAAAAAAAGTAATAACAACGCTGTTAGGAGCTTCCATCCTGGCATATAATACGTCAAAAAGTAAAGGAGGAAGTTTCCTGAGCGGATTAATAAGCGGTTTTAACATTTTCAGAAAAAAAGGAGATAAAAAATGTCAATAGGAAAATTCATTGTAGGCTTTGTAGTAGGCAGTGCGGTAGGCGGCTTAATCGGGCTTTTATTAGCACCTCAATCAGGTGAAGAAACAAGAGAAAAATTAGCCGATAAATCAAAAGAACTTTGTGAAAAAGCACACAGCGCAGTTTCGGAAATCCAAACCAAAGCTGACGGCATCGTTAGTGATATGCAGGCAAAAGGTGATGAATTAATAGCTAAACTTCAAGATGTTATTAATAAACAAAAAAATTCAGAAGGCTAAATAAAAAAATCCGGAGTTAACTCCGGATTTTTTATAATTGAAATTATTTTTACTTCATACGATAATAATCTTGTATAAGAAGTAAAAGTAAAAGGAAAAGAGTATGACTGAAACAATGATACAAGACGTAACATTAAAACTGGATTCAACCAACATATCAAAATACAGCCAAAACGCTGAAGCAGCGGTTGAATGTATTAAATCAAGAGCCGGCAGACAAGGTCAATTTTTAAATTGGATTAATGTACTGCCTGAAAATCAATTAAATAATCTTGATAATTTATATGATATGGCACAAAAAGCAAAATCGGATAAATATACCGATTTAGCAATTTTAGGTATAGGCGGTTCAAGACATACCACGGAATCCTTAGTAAGATTAACAGGAAAAGAAGCAAATGTTCATTTTTACTCTTCCGTAGATTCCGAAAGTTTCAGAAGATTTATAAATTCTCTTGATATATCTAAAACTCAATTTTTAGTAGTTTCAAAATCAGGCGGAACAATAGAAACAACAGTTGCTTACGAAAATGCAAAAAAAGTTATGCAGGAATACCTTGAAAAAGACGATGTTTCAGACAGATTTATTGCCATGACCGATATATCCGGTGAAAAAAGTAATTTAAGAAAAATGGTAAACTCAGGTGATATTAAATTATCGGGCTTAGTACATGATGACGTAGGCGGAAGATTTTCAATATTTGATGATGCAACTTTATTTACACTGTTCTATGTCGGATTTTCAAAAGAAGACGTTAAATCAATGTTAGAAGCATCATTAAAAGCTCAAAAAGAATTTTTAAATCCCGATATTAATTCAAATATTGCGCTTCAACAAGCTGCATTTAATGTTCAATCAAGACTTTCAGGAAATCAAAAACATTTTATTGAATATTTCGGAGATGCTTTTTCAGGTACAACCCTTTGGGAAAAACAATTAAAAAATGAATCTTTAAAAGCTGCTATTTCCACGGATACAAATGTAGGGCCGGGTTATCTTCACTACAATGCCGAAGCTGATTTAGACAGTAATAATAAAGATTCTTTCTTCACGTTTGTTTATGTTAAACCGGAAGAAAAAGTAACTCAGGCTGTCCTTACCGGTGTTATTAACGCATATTCAAGCATGCACCCTGTTTCAGTAGTTGAATTAAAAGATTTATCTCTTACTACTTTAGCTAAGTTTATTGAATTTAAACATTTTGAAACATTATATACGGGAAATATTTTAAGACAAATAGACGGAAATATTACCGATGATAATACCGCACTTCCCGAAGTACTTCAACCTAACGTTGAAATATACAAAAAAGAAGTAAGAAAAGCTATGGCTCAATAATTTATTCGTTAAAATAATAAAAAAGAGGAAACTTTGTGTTTCCTCTTTTTTTATATAAAATTTTGTTATTATCCAATACCTTTGAATTTCGGTGTGGCTCTATCCACTGCTTGACCTTCTGCCTGTTCTACCGCTTCTAATTGTTTTTGTAATGTTGTAACTTCAGTATCAAGACGTTTAACTTCCATTTCTATTGCATTTTCTTTTATTGATACCAAATATATATCTCTGTTAATTTCATCTACTTCTGCTTCAAATTCTTCTTCTTTTTGTTTAATTTTAGCATTAATAGAATCTCTCATACCTGTTCCGGCTTCTGACAATTCTTTATATAAGGCGGCAAGTTCTTGTGACTGTGCTACGTTCATACTCGTTAATTGCTGTTGCAAGCTTAAGGTTTTTGTTGCCAGATTATACTGTTCATTCGATCGCTGGGTCTGTTGAAGTTGTGCATTGTTCAGCTGACCGTCCAATACCAGTTTTCTTGCTGCAAATAATGCGTATCCCATTTTTTTGTCCTCGTTTTTTATTCTCTTATATTCATGAAAACTTTTAAAAATTAATTCATGCCATACATGACTCATTTTGTTACAAAATTGTTACAATTAATATTTCATTAGTATATACTTTTTATAATTTCTGTATAATACAAATATTTATTTTTTAAATTAATTTTGTAGAAACACTTATCATTTAAGCTTTTACGGAAAGTAAATCATGTATAAGAGAATATACGTGATTAAAATCAGAATTTAAAGCATCAGATTTTGCGACACATATTACAGATATATATTTATTCAGGTAAGGAAATTCGGAATTTTTAACGGAAAGACGAAAAACTTCACGCATTAAGCGTTTAATTCTGTTTCTGACAACTGCTTTTTTTGAAATTTTTTTGCTTACAACAAAACCGAATTTAGAGGGAATTGAAATATCTTTTTTTTCTTTTCCAAAGTAAATACATATATTATCATTAGATAATATATTATTAATTTTATAAGTAGCCAAAAACGCCGAATATTTTTTAAGTCTGTAATTTTTTTTTAACATATTATACCTAAAAGAGCTGAAAAACAGCTCTTTTAATTTATTTGCACTTAGTATTTAATGAAAAAAGGAGTTAATTATGCTCTTTCTTTAGCGGATATAGCAATTTGATGACGACCTTTAGCTCTTCTTCTGTTAAGAACTTCTTTACCGCCTGCTGTTGCCATACGAGCTCTAAAACCACTCACATTCTGTCTTTTTCTTTTTGTGCCTTCAAGTGTACGTCTCATTTTATTTCTCCTTGAATGTCATATTTTTCATTGTATCATAATAAATATAACATAAATTAAAGTCAATCGTGAAAAAAGAAAAGGTTAAATATTATGAACAAAATAGGATTTATCGGCGGCGGGAAAATGGCTACCTCAATCATAAACGGAATTATTAATTCCAACCTGTTTGACAATGAGAATATAATAGTTTCTGACCCTAAAATTGAAACTTTACAAGGATTGGAAAATCAATTTCATATAAAAATTACAGGGTCAAATACGGAATTAGCGGAAAATACGAAGCTCATAGTAATGGCGGTAAAACCATTTGTTTTAAGAGATGTACTTAATCAAATAAAACATTCTATAACAAAGGAGCACGTTATTATTTCAATAGCTGCCGGAATATCAACGGAAACAATTGAGGAGATACTACCTGAGGTTTCGGTTATAAGAGTAATGCCCAATACGCCGGCATTAGTCAACGAAGGAATGAGTGCGGTATGTAAAGGTAAATATGCATCCGATGAAGATTCCGATATAGCAGTAAAAATTTTTTCAAGTGTAGGAAAAGTTATTAAAACTGAAGAAAAATTTATAAATACCATCACGGCACTATCCGGTTCAGGGCCTGCTTTTTATTATTATATAATTAATGAAATTGCAAGAGCGGGATTTTTGTTAGGATTAGACGGAAGAACAAGTCTTGAGTTAGCGGCTCAAACGGCGTTAGGTTCAGCAAAAATGATTTTGGAATCACAATTAACACCGCAGGAATTAATTAAGAATGTTACAACTCCCGGAGGTTGTACGGAAGAAGGAAATAAAGTTCTTATAAATAGTGACATTTCCGATATTCTTTATAAAACCATAGAAGCCACGGAAAAAAGAACAATAGAATTGGGGAAAAATTAATTATGAAAAAAAGAGCCTTAATAAGTGTATGGAATAAAGATAAACTTGTTGAATTTGCAGAGGAATTAGTTCAGAAATACAATTTTGAAATAATTTCTACCGGTTCAACATATGATTTATTAAAAGAAAATAATATTGAAGCAATTGAGATTTCGGAAATTACGGGAAGAAGGGAATTAATAAACGGAAAAGTTAAGACTCTATATCCTGATATTTTTGGCGGAATACTGGCAAATATGAATAACGAAGATGAAAAAAACGATATTGAAAAAGAAAATATAAAACTTTTTGATATGGTAGTTGTAAACTTTTATCCCTTTGAAGAAGCAATTAATAAGGGAGTTAATGAAGATGAGCTTATTAATAATATAGATATAGGCGGGCCGAGTCTTTTAAGAGCAGCGGCAAAAAATAATAAAAGAGTACTTGCTGTTTCTTCTCCGTCGCAGTATAAAGATGTTTTAAACGATTTAGAAGAACATTCGGGAGAAACTTCTTTAGGATTAAGAAGAGAATTTGCTTTAAAAGTTTTTGAAAAAACAATTGATTATGATTCCAAAATACTCAGCGAACTTTCAAACAGATATGAAGAGGAACAAAACAATTATTTTGCATTAAATTTAAAGAAAACAAATGAGTTAAGATACGGTGAAAATCCGCATCAAAGTGCGAATATATATCATACAAACGATACATTGGATTATGAAATATTAAACGGAAAAGAGCTTTCATATAATAACATCCTTGATGCGGCAGCATGTACAAACATTTTAAGTGAATTTTACGATGTAAGTGCGTGTGTAATAATAAAACATAATACACCATGCGGTGCTGCACTTGGGAAAGATATTATACAAGCCTGGGAAAAAGCACTGGACTGTGACCCTTTAAGTGCATTCGGAGGTATTGTCGGATTTACTCAAACCGTTAATGAAGATTTAGCTAAAAAACTTACTTCCATGTTTTTAGAGGTTATTATAGCCCCCGATTACACTCCTAAAGCAATTGAGCAGTTAAAAAGCAAGAAAAATTTAAGGGTAATAAAATTAAATACGTCACTTGAAGAATATAAAAATCATTTATCAAAAGAAATAAGAATAACTCCGTTTGGTACACTCATTCAAGATTGTGACAAAGGAGAACTAAATAAAGAAAGTTTTAAAGTTGTAACAAAAACAAAGCCTTCTCAAGAAGCGGTGGAAGATATGATATTTGCGTGGAAAATAGCAAAACATGCCAAATCAAATGCAATAGTCGTAGCAAAAGATTTTAAAGCAATCGGGATAGGACAGGGACAAACAAGCCGTGTGGATGCATTTGAAATAGCTTTAAATAAAGCTTGCGACGGTTCAAAAGATGCGGTAGCGGCATCAGACGGATTTATTCCCGCCATAGATAATATTCATGCCGCAGCACAAGGAAGAATTGCGGCAATTATCCAACCGGGCGGAAGCATTAAGGATGAAGAAGTTATTAAAACCGCCGATAAATATAATATTGCTATGATTACTACAGGTATCAGACATTTTAAACATTAATATGAATACAAATAAAAAAGTAATAAATATATTATCTGTCGGACATTTTGTAACGGATGCATATTCAGGATTTCTAAATCCCATTATGCCGTTTATTGCCGCAAAAATCGGAATATCTATGGCAATTGCAACCATACTCATTTCAATATCAAATCTTACATCATCGTTATCCCAGCCTTTTTTCGGTTATATTGCAGATAAATGGCAGAGAAGGTTTTTTATATTCTGGGGAATGATTATGGCATCCGTATTCTTATCTTTTATAGGTATTGCACATAATATTTATTCACTTATAATTTGTCTTATTTTAGGGCATATAGGAGTGTCTTTTTTTCATCCTCAGGCAACAAGCATTGTATCCTCTTATTCCAAGTGTATTGAAAACAGCAAAGATATGAGTATTTTTATAGCGATGGGTACATTCGGCTTTTCATCAGGACCTGCCATTTCTTCTTCCGTCGCAGGATTTTGCGGTTTGGATAAATTACCTTATGCTTGCGTTATAGGTTTAATCACTGCATTTATAATTCTAAAAAACGTACCGAAAATTAATACCTCCGATATAAGTAAACCTCAGGTATCCATAATTAAAGCATTTATTAAAATATTTAATAATAAGCCCGTATCTGTTTTGGTTGCAGCTTCTATAGTTAAATCTTTTGTTGTATCTTCTTTTTCAATAATTCTTCCTTTTTATTGGAAATCAATAGGATATAACGTTACAACCATAGGTACCATATTATTTATATTTTTAATTGCAGGTGCATTTGGAGTTACTTCAAGCCCTTTGATAGAAAAAACGGCGGGAATAAAAAATGTATTTTATCTTTCTCTAATTACCGTTACTCCTTTGGGAATTTTATTCTTTTTAAACGGAGGCAAAGGAATAATAGGTCTTATTTCATTTATTCTCATAGGATATGTAAGTTTCCTTGCCGTACCCGTGAATATGTCTTTAGCTCAAAGATTAATGCCGGATTTTAAAAGTATGATTTCAGGTTTTATCGGAGGTTTCAGCTGGGGAGTAATCGGTTTAATACTTCCCTTAATAAGCATGCTCGGTGAAAAAATAGGGATTATGAATATATTGTTAGTTATAACTTTTATACCGCTGGGCTTTTCATATTTTATAAAATATTTACCTTGTTCGAATGAATTTACCGAATAAATTATTACAATTAAAAAACCCGAGAGTTAAACTCTCGGGTTTTAAATCTATTCTTCAATGTCTTCTTCTATTACTTCACTTGAAGAGCTATCGAAGGATTCATCACTTGAACCGCTATCGTACGATTCACTTGAGTTATCATAAGCAGGTTCAGCTGCTGCCGGTTCTTCATAGACTTCTTGTACCGGCTCTTCATAAACTTCTTGTACCGACTCTTCATGAACTTCTTGAGCAGGTTCTTCATTAACCTCTTGAGCAGATTCTTCAGCAGGCGCAGCAGCAGTTCCGTCTCCGTTTAATGAAGGTTTTTGCTCTTCGACTACCTGATCTTCAGAGCCTTCACTGCAACCGGGGTCTTCAGGTTGAGGTGTCGGATCTACAGTTTCACCGGGGTCAGGTGTCGGATCCGGTGTTTCACCCGGGTCAGGTGTCGGATCTGGTGTTTCACCCGGGTCAGGTGTCGGATCCGGTGTTTCACCGGGTGTCGGTTCATCAGGCGGATTAGGTCCGGGTGCCGGTTCAGGATCAACTTTATCAGCTTCACCGGGTTTTTCAACGACAACTACTTCACCGTCTGCACCTTTATCGCCTTTATCGCCTTTATCGCCTTTATCACCTTTATCGCCGGTATCACCTTTATCGCCGGTATCACCTTTATCGCCTTTATCGCCGACATCGCCTTTATCGCCTTTTTCACCGGTATCGCCTTTATCGCCTTTTTCACCGGTATCACCTTTTTCACCTTTCAGTGAATCTAAGAAATCTTGCGGGGTTCCTTCATTACCGTCATCAAGCCAATAATCGTATGCTGATTTACCGGGTTCACCCTGAGGCCCTTGAGGTCCTTGGATACCTTGAGGACCTCTGGGTCCTACTTGTCCATATCCGCCGCCTGACGGTACATATATTATTCCGCCGCCAACACCATCACGTCCGTTCATTCCGTTTTGGCCGGGGGCACCTTGCCATTTATTACCGGTATTTACACCATCTAAATACCAATACCCGTCAGCACCTTGTGTATATTGAGAAGGCATCCAGCGGTGATCTGTAACTTCACCGTTTCTTACCCAATAACCGTTTGGAGCTTGTTCCCAAACAACAGGGCCTTCAACTGTTTCTTCTATAGGAGGAAGCTGATCATCAGGTGATGAACAATTGATTGTTACATCAACTGTTGTATCGCCTCCGCCGGAAGATTCAGTTCCGCCCGAAGTTTGAGCAGGATATGTTATTGTTATAGAATCATCATCGCTTTCTGATGCATTAGAACCACCGGAAGCGCTGCTTCCGCCTGAGCTTGAAGGCTTGCTTGTTATATTTACAGTCACATTACCGCCTGAAGTTGTTGGTACTTCCATTTGAACCTCTGCAGGTTTTGTTCCGCACCCGCACTGGCATGCAGTACCTGCATTATCTGCACATGTGCATGTTCCGGCTGCATCAGCTTTTCCGAAATCAGGAAGAATTATTTTGTCGTTATCATATAATACGGCATTACTTCTTCCGGTTCCGCCGACTTCTTTTCGCCAGCCTGATTCTTCAGTTCCGTATATATCAGGGTTCGCATCCATTACCGCTTTTTCTAATACATAGTATTCATCACTATACATTTTTATGCCCATTGCATCTAAATCATAGCTGTTTCTTATTATCCTTGTTAAGCAATTATTTGAACTTTCAACATTACTCCATGGTTCAACATTAACGTATTTATTTCCGTTTTCATCGGTTTTAATTCTGTCATCAGCCCTGAATACAGTATCTACACCTAACGGATTTTGTACTGTATTTGCTGCGGCTGCTGTTGTATCTGCCGCTGCTGCCGTTTCTGTTGTTGCTGCCGCTGCTTCTGTCGCATCAGTTGCCGCTGCCGCTGTCGTATCTGTTGCTGCTGCCGCAGTTGTATCTGTTGCCGCTGCCGCGGTAGTATCTGTTGCCGCTGCCGCAGTTGTATCTGTTGCCGCCGCATCTGCTGCAGCTGCCGTGTCATTTGCAGTTTCCGTATTATCAGCAGTAACATTCGGTAATACAGACCTTGTTTTTCCTAACCCTGCAAGTGTAGGCCCTTCTGTAGATGTCGGAAGCATTCTGAATGATAATTCAGCATCGATATCATTTATATATTCCGTTAAATCCTTTCTTGATATTTCTTGTGCATCATCAACTAATTTTGATAAATTTAATAAATCTTTTTCTGATACTTCTTCACTTGAATCAGATGTATTCATTAAATCAAAAATTTGACCTAACTCTTCTTCTGTATATTTTGAGTCAACACTCGATAACTTCGCTACAAAATCTTCTTTGGTTTTTAATTCATCGTTTATTTCGGTTGTACCTTCATTCCAAATTGATACACCTTTTGAATCTTCATCACCGTCAGGAAATAAACCTATATCAGGTTTAGAGTCATCTGCCGCCTTTTCTTTTAACTTTTCAAAATCGACTTTCCCATTTTGAATTAACTTTAATACGTTGTTTAAATCGAAGTCCATACTTAACACTCCTAATTTTTTAACTCTTACATACATGTAAGTGTATCGGCATTTTAATCGTAAACTTTAGGGAATTTTTGTCTAATTTTAAATTTTCTTAACAATTTCTTATTTATATTTATTTAAATTTTTATCTGTCCTTGACGCAATATTTTAATTTCGTTACCAGAAAAACTTACTATTGTTGATTCTAATCCCTTAGCGCAATATCCTTCATCCTGAAATATTATATCTACGTATTCACCTATAGAGTTTTTTGCTTCTTCAAAGGTTTTTGAAGAAGGGTGATTTGATAAATTGGCACTTGTTGTGGCAAGTACTCCGCCTTCTGTCAGCGAACATATTTTCCTGAAAATTAAATTATCAGGAACTCTTATTCCTACGGTATTTTTCCCTGATGTTACATATTCGGGGGTCTTATCTGACTTTTCCAATATCAATGTTAATGCACCGGGAAAATATTTTGATATAAGCTCTTTAGCTTTTTGAGGTATATCTTTAACATACGGATATAAGTTTTGAGGTCTATCGGACATTAAAATAAGGGGTTTTGTTCTGTCCCTGTTCTTAATTTCATAAATTTTTTCAACCCCTTTTTTACATTGCGGCAGACAGCCTACACCCCATACCGTATCAGTAACAAATGCTATTACTCCGCCATTTTTTAAAGTTTCGTTTAATTCTTTAATGAACGATTTTTCGTTTGATGTAATTTTTAATTCTTTCAATTAATTCACCCACATATTCAATTTTAAATAATGCCGAAAACATGATATAAACTATCATACACGATACAAATACGGTGAAGGTTTTGATTGCCAGCAATATCCAGCTGCCTTCAGGAACTTCCCATAATATATATATTATAAAGTTTATTGAAAATGCGCATATTGCAGCTAACAACATTTTTGCTAAATTTATAAAATATACTTTATAATCCAAATTAATTCTCTTCAATAAGATAATTCCCAACAACATTGCGTTAAACAGCGTTACAAGTGAGGTAGAAAGCGTTATTGCCGCTATTCCCAATCTTTTTATAAAAATAAAATTCAATATAAATTTTAAAATTATTGAAGAGAAGGCAACTAAAAACGGAGTTCTTGAATCATTAAAGGAATAAAATATTCTTGTTATTGAATCTCTGAACACATAAGGAATTATTGCAAACGACAAGAATATTAATGCCTGCGTTACCATATATGTCGCATTCGAATCAAACTCGCCCCGTTGAAATACCAATTGAATTACGTCATATGCCAATAATACAATCCCGAATAAAACAGGTATGGCAACAAAGTTCAACAGCCCGACCCCTTTATGGAAGTAGTATTTAACTTCGTCATATTTTT
>CANPZP010000041.1 GCA_947589115.1 Candidatus Gastranaerophilales bacterium
ATAACTCCGATGACTGCAAGAGTAATTAAAACCTCTGCGAGAGTAAATGATTTGGTTTTTCCGCTACGGGGGGGGGTAGATTCGATGCTTGTTTCCCATGTTCTTTCTCCTTAAATCCTTGATAACTATTTATTTTAACATTTATTATAATTTTTATCAAGAAAATAATAAATTAAATGAGAAAAGAAATAAGCATGAAATTATTCAACATACATAAGTACTTGACCGAACTCAACACTGTCGCCGTTATTGACACAAATTTCGGTAATTTTTCCGGAAGCTTCAGCCTCAATCTCATTCATTAACTTCATAGCTTCAATGATACAAACAACCTGACCTATAGCAACAGTATCACCAATTTTTACAAAAGGCGGCTCATCGGGTGAAGGTGAAGCATAAAAAGTACCCACCATAGGAGATGTAATGGGAATACCTTTATGTTGATTTTGTTTAGGTTTATCATCTTTTTTAGACTGAACCGGAGAGATTACCTGAGAAGTAACAGTTGTCGGCATAACTGCCGGAACATAAGGTTGAGCAGCCGTTTGTTTTTCTCTCTTAAAACAAACAGACTTTTTATCTTCTTCAAGTTTTATTTCAGAAAGGTCATTTTCATATATAATACTTGCTATTTTTTCCAAATAATCCAAATCAAATTTCATATAAATTATCCCTAGACTCTATCTAAATATTCATTAGTTCTGGTATCAACTCTGATAATAGTACCTGTTGTAACAAAGAACGGAACGTTAACAACCGCACCGGTTTCAAGAGTGGCAGGTTTTGTACCGCCTTGAGCCGTATTCCCTTTTTCTGCAGGAGGGGTATCAATAACTTCAAGTTCAACAAAGTTAGGTATATCAATACCAATTATATTATTACCGTGAAGTAAAATAGCAACATTCATATTTTCTTTTAAATATTTAATACCGTCACCGATTTTATCAGAGGGAACAGAAATTTGTTCATAAGTTTCCAAATCCATCATAACAAAATCGTTGCCTTCTTTATAAAGATATTGCATATCACGTTTGTCTAAAGTGGCTTTAGCAACTTTTTCACCGGCTCTGAAAGTTTTTTCAACAACATTACCGGTTTCTGCATTTTTAAGTTTAGTTCTGACAAATGCAGCACCTTTACCGGGTTTTACATGCATAAATTCCACAACATTCCATAACCCGCCGTCTATTTCAAGTGTTAAGCCTGTTTTTAAATCATTTACAGATATCATTTATTTTTCCTTTTTTTTACTTCACTTTTCAAATATACCATAAAACACAAAAAAAAAGAAGGATAAACAAAAAGCTTATCCTTCTTTTATTAAATATAATATTTATTTCTTTAAGAATTCAGGAATATCTAAAAGGTTATTAGCAAATTCAGAAGCCGATTTAGATATTTTAGGTGCTGGAGCAGGATTGTTATTAACCTGAGAAGTACTTGAGCCGAAGAAATCCATAGCGCTCAATGTTTTTTCCTGTTCTTCGCTGTTAAATTTATCAACTTCATTTTTCTTTAAATCAAAACCAGTCGCAACAACAGTTATTTGAATTTCACCTTGAATTCTTTCATCAATAACTGAACCAAAGTGAACGGTAGCATCTTCAGAAACGGCATCATGAATAGCTTGAGCAGCATCCGCAACTTCATATAAAGTCATATCGGGACCGCCTGTTACGTTAATAATAATACCCGAAGCTCCGTTGATAGAAGTTTCAAGCAGAGGAGAATTAATGGCATTTTTTGCCGCTTCTAAAGCTCTGCCCTCACCGGTACCTCTTCCTATACCCATTAAAGCTGAGCCTGAAGCTTCCATTACGCTTCTTACATCAGCAAAATCAACATTTATCATGCCGGGAACGGTTATTATATCAGAAATACCCTGAACACCTCTTAATAATATTTCATCAGCGACTTGAAGTGATTCGGTAAAACTTGTTCTTCTGTCCACAACCTCTAAAAGTTTATCATTCGGAATAACAATAAGTGCATCAACAGATTCTTTTAATTTTTCCAGACCTTGAAGAGCCTGATTCATTCTTTTTTTACCTTCGAAGCTAAACGGCTTAGTAACAACACCAATTGTTAAAGCGCCAAGCTCTCTTGCAATTCTGGCAACAACCGGAGCAGCACCCGTACCTGTACCGCCGCCCATGCCTGCAGTTACAAATACCATATCTGCTTTACCTATAGCGTTAACAATTTCATCTCTGGTTTCTTCTGCTGATTTTTCACCTTTTTCGGGGATACCGCCGGCACCTAACCCGTTGGTTAATTTACCGCCGATTCTGATTTTATTTTCCGCAAGTGACCGTTCGAGAGCCTGTGTATCCGTATTTAATGCCCAGAACTCAACACCTGACAAACCTGAATTTATCATTCTGTCAACTGCGTTTCCTCCGCCTCCGCCTACACCTATTACTCTTATTACGGCAGGTGTTATACCCGATTGTGTTTTTGATGAATTATCAGTTGCATTTTCTTTTTTACCAAAAATGTCCGGAACAAAATTTTCCACTTATTCGCCCTCTTTTTTTTCTATTACTTATTGTGATTCCAATACTTTACATGTCTTTTGAGTAAAATATCTATCTACATAGTATTGTAAATTAAATAAATAGTAAAGAAAAAACCTGACAAATATTAATATATGTTTAAATTTATATTTTAAAAATTTTTATTAGCTTCACCGATAATATTTACTGCGTTAGTTAGATTTTTCGCTATATCAGAATATATATCCGAATTTTCTCCGAACGGTACTGTGGTATTAATTAATTCATCTACATTTTGACTGATATTATTTAATTCTTTTACGGTTTTTGCAATTTTTTGTTCTTTATCCTTTAAATAAAAATAATTTATTAACGGAGTGTTATTTAAAATATTTTTTGCATCTTTTTTTAAATTTTTAAAAAAATCATTTTTATCATGTTCAATAAAAAAATTATTTTCCATCTGTTCCGAATCAGTTATTTCATCAGGAAGGTAATCTGAATCATAGGTATTCAGCCGTTTATTTTTTCTGTGTTTTTTTAATTTTTTAACGGGAACAGTAATTTTTTCATTATTAAATTCGGAGGCGAAGTTAGTTTCCTGATATAATCGATTTTCACCTTCAAAATAAGTATTAAGCTTATTTTCGGTATTTTTTGTATAAAAATTAACCGGTTGATTTATGCTTCCTGAAATTTCCATATATTATTCCCTAAATATAATTATAAATATATATATGAAAAATTTACCCTATAAATACAGTATTTTTTAAAGTTAATTTCACAATTGTGACATTAAAGAAATAAAATAGTAGAATTAAATTAAAGAAATTTAAAAAAATGTCGACATGAATTTGTAAACAGGCAGAAAATAATGGAAATACAAGAAGATACCGAATTAAAAAAAGTAGGACTTGAATTAATGTTTCTTACTCCCGAAAAATGCTTAAGGGAGGAAGGAATTTCTGCCGTGGAGCTTTCAAAATCGTTAGACATGCCGCTTGAAACAGTCAAAAAAAAATTAAAAATTTTATTGGACAAAGAAATAATACGAGTATACGGAATCAATCCAAAGTTGTGGAAATTTGATGAATACAAATTTCAGAAAATGGATGAAGATGATGATGTCTACCGTCTTTTATGCAATTTTGACGATGTAGATTTTGACAGATATTTTTCATATAACTAATTTAAATCTTTGGGAGAAATTATTCTTCCCGCAACTGCACTTGCTGCTGCAACATAAGGAGAAGCAAGATAAACCTCGCTTTCAACATGACCCATTCTTCCGATAAAGTTTCTGTTAGTCGTGGAAATAGCACGTTCACCTGCCGCAAGAATACCTGCATGCCCGCCCAAACAAGGCCCGCAAGTCGGGGTTGAAACGGCACCGCCTGATTCAATAATGGTTTCAATATAACCTTTTCTTAACGCTTCCAAATATATTTCCTGTGTTGCCGGAAATACTATTAATCTTACATCTTTGTGAACTTTTTTACCTTTAAGAATTTCAGCTGCAGCTTTAATATCGGATAATCTGCCGTTAGTACAGCTTCCGATTACTACTTGGTCTATTTTTATATCACCTGCTTTTGATACGGGTTTTGTATTTCCGGGAAGATGCGGAAATGCCACCGTAGGCTCAATTTCTTCCGTATTATAAACAATAACTTTTTCATATTCAGCATCATTGTCGCTTTTATAGAACTTATAAGGTCTTATACTCCTGTTTTCAAGATAAGCTTTCGTTATATCATCAGGTTCTATAATTCCGTTTTTTGCACCCGCTTCAATAGCCATATTACAGATGGTAAATCTTCCGTCCATCGGTAATTCTTTTATACAAGAACCTGATATTTCAAGAGTTTTGTATAAAGCACCATCAACTCCTATATCCCCAATCAAATGAAGAATCAAATCTTTTGCACATACATAATCATTCAGTTTACCGTTAAATTCTACCTTAATTGCGGAAGGAACTTTCAGCCAGGTTTCACCTGATGCCATTGCGCAAGCTATATCGGTAGAACCCATGCCCGTAGAGAATGCACCCAACGCACCATATGTACATGTATGAGAATCAGCACCTATAACTACATCTCCTGCCGTAACAATACCTTTATCAGGCAAAAGTGCATGCTCAATTCCCATTCTTCCGACTTCAAAAAAATGTTTTAAATTTTGATTACGTGAAAATTCTCTGACCTGCTTAACCTGCTGAGCCGATTTAATATCTCTGTTCGGAACAAAATGATCAGGTACAAACACGACACGTTCATTATCAAAAACTTTATCAACTCCGATTTTATTAAATTCATTAATAGCTACCGGCCCTGTAATATCATTAGCTAGAGTAATATCAACTTTTGAGGTAATTAACTGCCCCGCTTCAACATATTCCAATCCGGAATGCTCTGCCAATATTTTTTTTGTAATATCCATAGGTTTTGAAGTCATAATTAATAATCCTTATAAAAAAACTAATTAAATGATATTATAAAATACAGAAAAAAACCATCGGAGAAAAAATGATAAAAAAAGAATTTAAAACACCGTTAAGTGAAAAAAGTATTGTTATAGGGCCTGACAGCAAGAAAGATAATATAATATTTGCAATTGAATCAAGCTGTGATGAAACGGCAGCTGCAATAGTAAAAAACGGAAGAGAAGTAATATCAAACGTAGTTGCATCTCAAATAAAAACACATATTGAATTTGGAGGTGTAGTACCCGAAGTAGCGGCAAGAGAACATCTTGAAGCAATAAATTTAGTTATTTCGCAAGCATTTGAACAATCAGGATTAAAAGGAGAAGATATAACCGCTTATGCCGCAACGGTAGGTCCGGGGCTAGTTGGTTCTTTGCTTGTGGGTATGAATGCAGGTAAAGCTTTAGCGCTGGCATACGATAAACCGTTTATCGGGGTTAATCATCTTAATGCGCATGTATGCGCAAATTATTTAAACACTGATTTAACACCGCCGTTTATTGCTTTATTGATAAGCGGAGGGCATACTCAAATAATAGAAGTAAAAAGTTTCTTGGAACAGAAAATAATAGGTGAAACCATAGATGATGCAATAGGTGAGGCATATGATAAAGTTGCAAGATTAATAGGACTTCCCTATCCCGGGGGAGTAAATTTAGATAAAAAAGCTCAAAACGGGAACCCGAAAGCATTTAAGCTGCCAGAAGCAAAACTAAATAATGAATATGATTTCAGCTTTTCAGGATTAAAAACCGCAGCTTTACAATTAATACAAAGATTAAAAAAAGAAGATAGGGAACTTCCTATAGAAGATATAGCGGCAAGTTTTCAGGAAAATGTAACATCGACCTTATTCAAAAAAACAAAAAAAGCCTCAGACAATATTGGTGCAAAAACAATAGTTTTAGCCGGAGGAGTTGCTGCAAATTCAGAGATAAGAAAGAAATTTTTCGCTTTGAGAAATGAAGGATACAAAATATATGCTCCCGAAATGAAATATTGTACTGATAATGCGGCTATGATAGCATCAAGTGCTTATTTTTTGGCAAATACAACGGACAAATTGGATATTGAAGTATTTTCAAGGATGTAAATTGTATTTAATCACTCCGTAAAAATCAATATTATTTATTTTAAATATTATAAATAATATTTTATTTTTCGCTTATAATTTACATATAGGATATTAAAAAGGGAAACATTATGACAAAAAGAGTATTACTATGTATTATGGACGGATGGGGTATTAGTAATGATTGTCCGAAGGATGCTACAAAAACTGCCGATACTCCTAATATAGACAGATTTTATAAAGAAGAACCCAATATTCAAATATATGCGGACGGAGAACACGTTGGATTACCTGACGGTCAGATGGGAAATTCCGAAGTGGGACACTTAAATATAGGTGCAGGAAGAATTGTTTATCAAGAATTAACCAAAATAAATAAAGAAATAAAAGACGGTGAATTTTTTAAGAACGAGAAATTTTTAAACGCAGTAAAACATGTAAAAGAAAACGATTCCAAACTCCATATGTACGGACTGGTTTCAACGGGCGGAGTTCACAGTTCTTTAGACCATATATTGGCATTAATAGAATTTGCCAAACAACAGGGATTAAAAAAAGTATATTTTCACGCCTTTTTAGACGGAAGAGATACACCGCCAAAGAGTGCTGTTGAATTTTTAAAAATTGTTGAAAACAAGTTAAAAGAAGCAGGGCTGCCGCCTATAGCATCTGTATCCGGAAGATATTATGCAATGGATAGGGACAACAGATGGGATCGTATAGAAAAAGCATATAACATGCTTGTGTTAGGTGAAGGTAATAAAGCTGACAGTGCCGTTGCTGCCGTTGAAGAATCGTATAAAAACGGTGTTAATGATGAATTTGTTGTACCTGCCGTTATTAATGTGCCAAATTCAAGAATAGAAGATAATGATGCAATAATTTTCTTTAATTTTAGACCGGATAGAGCAAGAGAAATATCAAAGGCAATTAATTTTGAAATTTTTGACGGATTTAACAGAAAAGCGGTAAGAAAAAACTTATATTATGTTACATTTACACAATATGATGCAACATTTCCATTCCCTGTTGCTTTTGAACCTCAAAAATTGAATAATATACTTGGTGAAGTATTAGATAAAAACGGTATAAAACAATTCAGAACGGCAGAAACAGAAAAATATGCACATGTAACATTTTTCTTTAACGGAGGTGTTGAAGCTCCGAACAAATTAGAAACAAGGGTGCTTGTAAACTCTCCAAAGGTTGCCACATACGATTTACAGCCCGAAATGAGTGCGCCCGAGGTTTGTGAAAAAGTTCTTGAAGCTATTGATAATAAAGAATACGGATTTATATTAGTCAATTTTGCAAATCCTGACATGGTAGGGCATACCGGAGTCATGGAGGCTGCAGTTAAAGCTTGTGAAACTGTTGATAATTGTGTGGGTAAAATTGTTGAAAAAGCTAAAAAGAATGATATTTCAGTTATTCTTACTGCTGACCACGGCAATGCGGAATGTATGGAGGATAAAGTTACACACGCTCCTTATACCGCACATACAACCAATCCTGTACCGTTATTTGTTATTAATGCGGGAGATATAAAACTTAAAGACACAGGCGCATTATGTGATATTGCTCCGACTGTTTTAGATATAATGGGTATAAAAAAACCTGAAGAAATGACAGGAAATTCGTTAATAAAGTAGAGGTAAAAATGAGTTTAACAAATATAGAAGATTTACCAACCGTTTATAATGCAAAAGAAACCGAAAAAGAAATATATAAATTTTGGGAAGAAAATGAATGTTTTAAGGCAGATAATAAATCAAAAAAGGAGCCTTATTCAATAGTCATTCCGCCTCCGAATGTTACGGGAGTATTACATATGGGGCATGCTTTAGACGGTACTCTTCAGGATATATTAATCAGATATCACAGAATGTCAGGGTATGAAACACTGTGGATGCCCGGAACAGACCATGCCGGAATAGCGACTCAAAACGTTGTGGAAAAAAAGTTAAGAGAAGAAGGTAAAACACGTTTTGATTTGGGACGTGAAAAATTTGTAGAATTGACATGGCAATGGGCTAATGAACATAAAAGCAGAATTTTAAATCAGTTTAAAAGATTAGGTGCATCTTTTGATTTATCAAGAGAACGGTTTACCCTGGATAAAGGTTGTTCCGATGCGGTAAAAGAAGTATTTGTTAAACTTTATGAGAAGGATTTAATTTATAAAGGTGCTTATATTGTTAACTGGTGTCCGAGATGTCAAAGTGCAATATCTGATATCGAAACCGATTATGAAACAGAAAAAAGTAATTTATGGGAAATAAGTTATTCACTGAAAGATGAACCGGGAGCAATAGTTGTTGCAACAACAAGACCTGAAACAATATACGGAGATGCTGCGGTTGCTGTTCATCCTGATGACTATAAATATAAAGATTTAATTGGTAAAAAGGTATTAATTCCCCTGACAGGAAGAGAAATACCCATCATAGCAGATGAATATGTAGACAGACACTTCGGAACAGGTGCATTAAAAATTACCCCGGCACATGACCCCAATGACTATGAAGTAGGAAAACGTCACGGATTAAAGCCGATATGGGTAATTGATGAAGAAGGCAGAATGAAAAAATGTCCTGAAGTGCATGTTGATGTTCAGGGATTAACCAGAGAAGAAGCAAGACAAAAAACCGTTGAACTGCTCCAATATAATAACAGTCTGGTTAGAATAAAACCGATTGAACATAATGTAGGAAAATGTCAAAGATGTAATACTACAATAGAACCGTTATTATCCGAACAATGGTTTGTTAGAATGGAACCTCTTGCAAAGGCGGCAATAGAAGCTGTTGAAAAAGGGGATATAAAGTTTGTTCCTGAGCGTTGGACAAAAAATTATCTTGGCTGGATGACTAATATAAGGGATTGGTGTATTTCAAGACAATTGTGGTGGGGACATCAAATACCCGCATATTATAATAACGAAACAGGGGAAATGGTTGTAGCGAAAGAAAATCCTGATGCATCTAAATTTACTCAAGATTCTGATGTATTAGATACATGGTTTTCGTCAGGGTTATGGCCCTTTTCTACAATGGGCTGGCCGAATACTGAAAGTGATGATTTTAAAAAGTTCTATCCCACTTCAACTCTTGTAACAGGATTTGATATTATATTTTTCTGGGTTGCAAGAATGATAACAATGGGTGAAGAATTTACAAAAAAAGCACCGTTTTCAACTGTTTATATTCACGGTTTAATTCGTGATGAATCCGGTCAAAAAATGTCTAAATCCAAAGGAAATACAATTGACCCTGTCGGTATTATTGATAAATACGGCTGTGATGCTTTAAGATTTACTTTAACATCATTATGCACATATGGCGGACAAGATATTAAAATTAGTGATGAAAAATTTGAATACGGAAGAAATTTTGCCAATAAGATTTGGAACGCTTCAAGATTTGTTCTTTTAAATCTCGAAGGTGTTGATAATAATGATATAGATTATAATAAACTTACTTTAGCGGATAAATGGATTTTAAATAAACTCAATGAAACCGCAAAAGAAACAAACAATAATATAAAAGAATACAGAATAGGTGAAATGGCACATTCTTTATATGATTTCTTCTGGAATTCATACTGCGATTGGTATGTTGAGATTGCTAAAATCCAATTAAAAGATGAAAGCCTTAAGCTTAATACTCAAAGAGTATTGAAATATGTACTTGATATGACTTTAAGATTACTTCATCCCATTATGCCTCATATAACCGAAGCTATATGGCAGTTGCTGCCTAAAAATACTGATATAAAAGCTATAATGCTTACGGATTACCCAGTTTGGAAAGAAAGTCTTAATTTCACTGAAGAAGATACTCAAATGGAATTGGTTTTTGAAACTATTAAATCTTTAAGAAATTTAAGACAAAGCTTTAATATACCAATTTCAACACAATTAAATATTGAAATATTAGCTAATAAATCAGAAGAAAATATTTTCAAAAAAGTTGAACCATATATTCACAGATTGGCAAGGGTTGAAAATATTAAGTACGTTGACGAAACTCATAAAACAGAAAAACAATCCGCATCATGCGTTGTAAGCAATTCAAAAATTATTGTTCCGCTTGCAGGTTTGATAGACATAAATGAAGAAATAAAACGTCAAAATAAAAAGCTTGATAAACTTCTTGCGGAAAAAAATTCACTTTTGTTAAGAATTAATAATGAGAAGTTTATGAATAATGCTAAACCTGAATTAATAGAACAAACAAAAAGCAGAATAGATGAAATTACAGTTCAAGAAAAAGCCATAAATGAACTTATTGAATCATTAAAATAAAAAAAGCCTCGTATGAGGCTTTTATTTTGCGCTTATTAATTTTTTCTCCGTTATTAAGTTCTCCTCCTTTTCTATCCAAACTTGTCTTGATGAATAATTTCCCTGAGGAATAATTACCCTTTTATAAACAGCATAATTCACATCAATAAAATTTATATTATCCAATTCTTCAACAAAAAAATCAGTACCGCCGCAATTTGAACAATACTTTGTATCCGGCTTAATTTCATTATATTCCGTATGTGCTTGTCTTTTTATATTACAGCATGAACATCTTACTAAATACCATTTATTTTTTACTAATTCACCGCAATCGGGACAGTATGCTTCGTCTACATTTATAGGAACATTAATATGATGACATTCGTGTTTTTGTTTAAAGAAATCTAAAATCATATTTTATATATAATTAATTTTTTTTGATAGTCAATTTTTTTATTCGATTAAAAAAATTTTTATAATGTGATGCAATCTTTATCTTAAAATTTTTCGGACAATCTTTCTTTATCCGGATTTTTAATTCCATACATACAAATATAATTGAATAAAGGAGATACAATGAAAAACTTAGTTGAACCAATTAGAAATAAGTCGGATATTGAAGCTATAGAGTATGTTTTGAAAAGAAATTCCGCAAGAAATCATCTTATTTTTGTTTTCGGATTAAATACAGGACTTCGAGTATCCGATATTTTAGGGTTAAATATTGATGATGTTAAGAATAAAAATTATATAGAGATTCATGAAAAAAAGACAGGAAAATATAAAAAATTCCCGTTAAATAATAAACTTAAAAAGTTAATAAAAAATTATTTAATAAAACGGGCAGAAAATTATACAATATTAAAAGAAGAACCGTTATTTGTAGGCAAAAAACATTATAGATTGGACAGGTCCCAAGTATACAGATTTTTGAATAAAGCTTGTATAGAGATTGGATTAAAAATCAATGTTGGTACACATACAATGAGAAAATCCTTCGGATATCATTTTTATCAAAAATATAAAGATGTAGCTTTGCTTCAGAAGATATTAAACCATTCAAATCCTTCAATAACCTTGAGATACATAGGTATAGACCAAGATGAAATAGATTGTTCATATAAAAATTTTGAACTGTAATAATTATAGCAAGCGTATTTTTTGACCTGCGGG
The DNA here is from genome assembly GCA_947589115.1 of Candidatus Gastranaerophilales bacterium. Taxonomy (GTDB): domain Bacteria; phylum Cyanobacteriota; class Vampirovibrionia; order Gastranaerophilales; family Gastranaerophilaceae; genus Avigastranaerophilus. The sequence goes on from CANPZP010000041.1 coordinate 11,517, forward strand.
AAAAATTACGAGTTTGAGGCTCAAAAAAAACTCAAAAGCTTTCTTTAATTTGGGTTTCATAAACCATATCCCAATTTTTGTTAGAGAAATTAAAAGAAACAAGTGAGAAACAAAATTGTTATATAATTAAAATATAAACGAACTTTGAGAATTAAATATAGGGGGCAAGCCTGCATTTCAAAAGAACATCGGCACAACATCAACACTTCGATTTCGGTCGATAGTTCCGAATGAAATGAGGTCAATTATGGAAGAATTCAACTTGAGTTTATTATTACTTTTTTTGATTTTATACATAATAAAAAGCGGCACCCAACGCAAACGTTAAGTGCCACTTCGATTTCTTAAGCAGGTTACGGTAGTTCCAGCTACCGCCCCGATATTTTTATTATAACCAATCCTCGGTAATTTTTCAACCCTGACAAGATAAAAAGGTGTTCTAAACAATAGTTGAAACCATCAAAATCAAACTTTTGACCCTGTGTAGTTTTATTTTGCAAAATTTTCACGTTGATATCATTAAATTTCGAGCTTTCTGCCGTTGCTCATTGTAACGTTATCATGCTCTCATATCCTTATGCTTTTTCGTTTTCGCCTATTCTTTATACGGCTCATAATTCAAAAGATTTGGCGTGAAGAGATATTTCTTGTTGTGTAATAAAATTGTCATGCTGAACTGCGGATTTCCGGACGGACGACGGCGAAGCCTAGTCCGGATAGCGAGAACATTGAGCGGACTTGAATCGAAGGTTCAACCGCGAAACTGTTCGAGCGTGGAGGAAATCCAAGACCGTTTCAGCATCTTATTTTTTTAGTTTTTTTCTATTTTTCTAATTTTTCTGTCATGCTGAACTTGTTTCAGCATCTGTTGTTTCTATAGCCCCTGAAATACCCGCTACTTTACGTAAATCCTGACTGTAAACTTATCCGAGCATTGGTAAGACCCTGAAATAAATTCAGGGTGACATCATAATGTCTTTTTGAAAATCATAATGTTGTTTTGAAATTCCTCTCTTTGTCATGCTGAACTTGTTTCAGCATCTTACCAATTTTCAGATAAGTCCTTAAATTCGGAATTCATTTCTTTTATTAAGTTAATTAGCATAAGTTTTATCTATTGTTTTATTATAAAATACGAAAGATATCAGACCCTGAAATAAATTCAGGGTGACACCATAATGTCGTTTTGAAAATCATAATGTCGTTTTGAAATTCCTCTCTTTGTCATGCTGAACTTGTTTCAGCATCTTACAAATTTTCAGATAAGTCTTTAAATTCGGGATTCATTTCTTTTATTAAATTAATTTTCCATTGTCTATGCCAACGCTTTAATTGTTTTTCTCTATTAATAGCAGACTCAACATCGTTAGTTATTTCATAATAAACTAATTTATCGACATTGTATTTTTTAGTAAACCCTTCAACAACTTTATTTTTATGTTCCAAAATCCTTTTTTGCAGATTACCTGTCACACCTATATAAAAAGTTGTTTCATTATAATTTGTCAAGATATATACAGCATAAGTTTTGTCCATTGTTTCATTATAACATACGGAAGATATCAGACCCTGAAACGAGTTCAGGGTGACATTAAATTGGGCGTGAAGAGACAATGTTCGAACTTTTTACATTGTATTAAAACTCTTGTAAATACTATGCAACAAATCGAAAATCTTTTAATTTTAGAACAACTTGAATTATTAAAAAAACGAATTTCTTGTTGTGTAATAAAATTGTCATGCTGAACTTGTTTCAGCATCTGTTGTTTCTATAGCCCCTGAAATACCCGCTACTTTACGTAAATCCTGACTGTAAACTTATCCGAGCATTGGTAAGACCCTGAAATAAATTCAGGGTGACATCATAATGTCTTTTTGAAAATCATAATGTTGTTTTAAAATTTCTCTCCTTGTCATGCTGAACTGCGGATTTCCGGACGGACGACGGCGAAGCCCAGTCCGGATAGCGAGAACATTGAGCGGACTTGAATCGAAGGTTCAAACGCAAAACTGTTCGAGCGTGGAGGAAATCCAAGACGGTTTCAGCATCTTACCAATTTTCAGATAAATCTTTAAATTCGGGATTCATTTCTTTTATTAAATTAATTAGCATAAGTTTTATCCATTGTTTCATTATAACATACGGAAGATATCAGACCCTGAAACGAGTTCAGGGTGACATTAAATTGGGCGTGAAGAGACTCTCCTGTATCGTTAGCGAGTATCACGAGCGCTACGAGACAGGATGCTCGTACGGGCAGAACTCCCTAATTTTTGACCTGCGGGAAAAAATTACGAGTTTGAGGCTCAAAAAAAAGAGCCTTAATGGCTCTCTTTAATCTGGGCGTGAAGAGACTCTCCTGTATCGTTAGCGAGTATCACGAGCGCTACGAGACAGGATGCTCGTACGGGCAGAAC
>CANPZP010000042.1 GCA_947589115.1 Candidatus Gastranaerophilales bacterium
ACATATATTACTCCTTTCAAGGGATAAAATTTTATATATCTGTCCGAATTATTTACCCCGCCGTCAAATTTATATTGCGTACCTTTCGGGATAGGCATCCATTCTTGAATGGCTAATACATCAGAGCCTCCAACCCCTATCCACAAACTTCTTACACCATTTATGGTAATATGAATTTGATTGACATTAAGCATGTTCCCCGTATGCAGCCAGCCGTCACATTCTGCCGTATGCTCCTTGTCCCAAGCTTTTTCTACACCAGCATCCATAGCAGGCATAAAATAAGAAATTGTCATCTCGGTTTTATTCAATACTTCAAGAGGCTTATTCACAACAAAGTTTTCAAACTCATCCTGCTGCTCGTTTTGTTTGAATCTTCCCAACGAAATTATTGATTTCTCTTCCCACTTATCCGATGCATCAGTAATTTTCCATTTATTATCTATAGGATTAAACCAAAAACCTTTATTCTCGGAATCGGCACTAAACGGCTCTTGCTTATTCAAATATATTTTTTCCGGCTCAATATAAAGTATTGAATCAAATTTATTGGAGGCTTTATTGTACTGCCCGAAAAATTCATATTCCCCAGTTAAAGCAGGCATTACAAAAGATAACTGGGAAGTTACTTTATATTCAATATTTTTTAATGTACCGTCAGGATTCCTTCCGTCCGATATTAATAAATTTAATCCGGAGTTAATTTTTATAGTTAATCCTTCTTTTGTTATTGTATTGGTTTTTTCCAATATACAATTAGTTACCTGCCTTTTATTTAAAAAATGAAGCTCTCCCGTTTCCGATAAATCCGACAAGTCTTTATTTGATTTCTTCTTTACATCTTCAATGTATGAATTTAAATCTTTTAACTTTTCATTTACAATATTTTTATTTGTTTCAACATTTTGCTTATCACTAAGAACACTATCTCTCATTTTAGTGACTTCTTTGGCATAATCTTCAGTTACTTTTTTTGCTTCATTTATGTTATCTATTATTGTATCGGGTACTGCTGAAGAGCCTTCCTCTACTTTTAAACAGCGCTCTATTTTCCGATTCAGTATTTGTAAAATTCTTACTATATAATCAAATGTAAATTCCAAAATGTTAAAATTGAAATACGAGGAATTTTTAAATTCGCTTTCTTGCTTTATTTCAAGTTCAAGACTAAGAGAAATCAATTCATCCTCTTTTAATACATCATATGTTGAACTGTCTAACGGGAAAATAATATAGCTGCCGTTTTTATTGCCTATCTCATTTATGGAATAGTCCAATCCCTCTTTTAAAACTCTTATAACATTATTTTTATCGGTTAATTTAACAACCAGTTCCTGAGAATCATTTATTAAAAAATCAAAATCAAATTTTTTATTTGACGAATTTCCGGCATAATTATTCACCGGTGTTTGCTTTGATACTGTCATTTTTTACTCCCTTCTTATCTTGTTCTTTAGTTTTAGATTTATTTGGCTCTTCATACCTTTCAATTATTGACAATATTAATTTTGTACGTTCAAAAATCGAAGATGCTTCTATATTTTCTTCCCATTTCAAAAAATTCATGCACAACTTTATAACGGCATAAATACTCTCTTGGGATTTTATCTCTTTGTTTTTCATCTCCTTTTTTATATATTCATAATCCGATTTAAAAATTTGAAATGATTTATCCTTTAAATTTTTAATCTTACTAACATGTTCAAAATCTTTGCCGCTTAAGTCGGCATGAAAATCAGATATATCTTTTTCCCGAAAATTATCAATATCTTCAACGGCTTCATTTAAAAGCTTTAAAAATTTTTGAATATCTGTTTTTATTACCCCTGAATTTCTGATATCCTTTATATAACTCTTTTTGGCATTTTTGCTTTCTTCTTTTAATGAATAATCTATATATAATTCGGCTTTATCAGGTTCTGAATCCATTAATGAAATAATTTGATTCCAATTGGATTCATTCTTTGATTTAATCTCCCTATCTTCCTCCTTCTTTTTCATCTTATCAAAAGTACTTACATAATGATTTATTAAAGATTTTATATTCTTATCTCTTACCGAATTTATTTCTTTTTCTTTTTCCGACTCAGAAAGATTATAGGAAAATAACTCTTTCGACCAATTATAAGCAGTTATGTTATTTTTTAATTCATCAATGGATTTTTTTATTTCCTCCTGCTTGTCTTTATCTAATTCATCTTTATATTTTTCAAAATAAGCACCTGCTAAAATATCTTTTTCTTCCATAAAGGCAGAAATTAATGCATAATAAAAATCCGATTTAAATTCGGATATTTTTGATGAATACGTAAATTCATCCCATTTTTCCTTATCCGCCATCAATTTTATTACGGTCATTGCATTGGAATAAGATGACTTTACAATCCCCGGATTATTTTTATACAAAACCGCCCGTCTTACGGAAGAATTTATCGACTGTTCATATGTATCAATTATCCAATTATTTAACTGTTCATTTTCATAAATCTTCATCCGCTCCGTTAGAGAATTTATTTTTAAATTTTTAATGTTGAAAAATATCTCTCTTGATTCGGGTAATAAAAATTTAACTTGAGATATTTTAGAATTTATTAATTTATTCAGCTCTTCACAAAACTCGGTTGTTTTATTTTCAACCTCCTTCCCTTTTAAAGAAAAGAAACCGTTTTCCGAAAAAAGAAGTTCATATTCCCATTCATCAATAATATTAGACAATTCTAAAATTTTTACGCTGTCAATTTCTTTTTCATGCGAAAAATCACCTGATTCATGGTGTGTTTCAGGTATTTTTCTAAGAGAATATGAAGTATGAGAAGATTTTTGCTCAGTATTCATAAATTTACCTTTCTAATAAACCAAATGCCTTTTTTGTTACATATCCGGATACCCCCGTATGCATAAAATTATTGGCAAATCCAAGCCCCGTACCTATCGAAACTGCTTCACCCAAACCGGATACAATATTCGATTTTATCTGTTTTTTATAAGTTTTTTGAGTGTTATATGAGTTTAAAACAGCTTTATCATAGTAATCTTGAGCCGATTTCATATAAGAATCCGAATTTTGTTTAAATGATTTAAATGTTTCAAGTGCATTTAATTCACCTTGCTGCTTTTCATCCTCCACTATGTATTGCGCCGTTTCTGATGATAGTGCAATATTACTTGCCGCAGTTTTTGCTTTAACTGAATTTACCTTTAGAATTGAATCCAATTTTTGTTTTCTTGCTTCTTCAATCCCTTTTTGGTACTCCTGTTTTGCTTTCAGCTTCATTTCTTGTGCTTTTGCCGACAATACCTCTGTTTGATATCTACCGTATGCTTTTTGAGTATTTGCATTTTGAATCCCTTTGAAAATTGTAGCGGCAGTTAATGCAGCTTCAATGCCGGTAGTTAAAATTGTACACATACTTACCCTTTCTGTTATTTTATTTTGTAAAAAAATTCAAACCCTTTTTCAGTGTCCATCCCTTCCGGATGGGGATTATTAAATTGAAATCCCAGTTTTTTAAGCCAGTTCTTTGCCTCATGATTTGTATGATATATATAGTTATACATAATTCCATACTTCAAAGAGGCTTTACTTATAACCATTTTTAAATATTTTGCCAATAAAAGCCTGTTATACTTAATAAAATAAGATGAAAGCATCCAAACACAAGCTATATCGGAATTTTTTTCAAATAATTCGTAGAATCCTCCCATGGCAATAGGAACAATATTTTTATTTCCGTCTTTACCGGTTAAAATCAATATATTCTTTTTATCTTTTAAATTATCAAGAGTGAGGTTAAACCAATCATCACCCCATAAAGCGTTTAATTCTTCTTTATCTTCTTCTCTTAAATTTTCAAGAATAAAAATAATATCATCTAAATTATCACAAATTTTAAGCATTGCTTTCTTCCACCGTTAAGTCCAATGTTATAGAGTTTACAGTCAACGGGAAAGGATTCTTTTGTTTTATATGGATTCTGGCTTCAGTCGTATAATTAGAAAAAGAAAATGATGTCACACTTCCTGTATGTAAATAATTAACATCATTTACACTGTTTATACTTCGTGAATTTTCGCAAATATCTCCGTTTGTACCTATTATTAAAAAATCTTCCCGTGATTTATCAACCATTATAGAAACCGAATTAATTATTTTAGTTAAGCCATGAGTAGCTTCACCTTCAATGTTTAAAGTTTCCATTTCAAATTCATAAGGAAGTCCGGCAACAACTTTTGATGCGGGATAATCAAGTAAAATTTTCCCGTTAGTTACTGTTTTATTTTCAACAACACAGCCGTCTGCCAAAATATTAATGACTTCACCTTCTAAATGTTCCAAGCCGGATAATTGATTAACGGGTTCACCTTCGTATGTTAAGCAAGAATCAAGAAAAATTCCGTCTTTTGTTTTTTCAACATATCTTGAAGCCATTCTTTCTATATATCTTTTTTTAACGCCGTTAATCTCACGCTGTACCACGAAATAAGCAACATCTTCAAATCCTTCTCTGACTACGGCAACAGATTCAAATTTGCCTTTTGTTTCATGTTTATGCCACCCTGATACATTTTCTTTTTTATTATAAGTTAATGCATTTACCGTTCCGTCTGACATAATACACCAAAGTATTCTGTAAGGCTCTTTTGAATAAGCCATATCAACAACATGTTTCCCTTCAAATAAATGATTTGCATATATTGAAAGTTCTCCGCCGTCATAGCTGTCAGACATGTATGAGTATCCCAAATCTCTGACAACGGAGCCGCCGCCTTGTACAAATAGAATCATATTCCCCGAAACAACAGGCAAGACATTCGAACATCCGTAAAAACTTTGCGGAGATGCAACCAAAGATGTTGAAGCCGTAAATGCACCGTCTGAGCCGTTTAATTTCCATTCTCCGCCTGATGTTAATAATATTAAATCATTTAAAGCTATTATATGGCGTATTTCATTAACTTCTCTTTCCGATAAGGTTAAATTTATTGAATCCGTAGCGGATAACGGACGGGAAATATTGAAATTATTATTCGTCGAAGTTTGAGATGCAACTAATTGCTGAGGACTGTTTTTTAAACATGCAAATACCTTCCTTTGTTGAAAATAATTAACACAAGCAGGATTATTATCATTTTCAAAAGGATTTGTAAATACCGGCGCAGTTGAAGATAAATCAGGTTCTATTTTATTATCCACAAAAGTATTCTCGGAGGTTGTTCCCACATAGCCGAATACACCGTTAACACTTCTGTATATATTATATTCAACCGCATCTTCCACTATATCAAAATTAATAGTAATATATTCCGTAGTTCCCCAATAAGCTTCAAGTTCACCCACAACAGATACTTCCTCAGAACGGTTGCTTTCTTCATAAGTATCTTTTTTTACTGCGGTAACAACATATTTATAGGTTGTTTTTTGTTCGCCTCCGCCCGTCCATTTTGCTGTCAAGCCTGTAGGTGCTTGTATTTGAGGCTGAAAATTTATATCTTTTAAACTCCAATCATAATGTGATAAACGGGACAACTCACAAGGATTGTGATTTTTATGACACATAGTTAATACATCGGCATTTTGTGCATATTTTATATCATATAAATCTTCCGAATTATAACTTGTTTCTATTTCAACTGGTTTCGAATTAATTTCATCTTCCTGCTCGGTTATTTGAATCCCGTCTTTAATAAATCTTGCATACTTATTACCGAGTTCAATAATATAAGTTTGTTCGGTATTAAAAGAAAAAGGAATAAGTCTTACGGGGGAATTTGAATCTTTCACTTCACAAACGAACTCTAAACCGGCTCTGTTACTAATGCTTCCTTCTGCCCTTACGAAGCCGTTTTTAATGGTTTTAAGCCCAACCATGTATTTTGCCAAATCAGTTCTTGCATATAAAGCAGGACTTAATTCTCCTCCCGTAAAAGAGGTTTGAGTATATCTTGTCATAATTAAATACCGCCTTTTCTTATCGTTCATCAATCCAAGGACATCTGTCCGTTATTTTTAAATAACCTTCCGATGCATTTATTGTTTTTGCTTTAGCCAGCATACCTGTATATACGTTTAAACAATCATTTTGAATACTTCTGTTCCCCGTTATTGCAGGTGCACAAAGAAAAGCCAAATACCAACATAAAGCAATAACAAACTCACTCGGGAAAAGGGCTTCATTTGTCATAAGTCTTGTATACCTTATTATTGCAGGTGTTATATTTGTATTTATTACTTTTTGACCGGATTCGTTTGCCGCTACTTCAAATTCCACGATTTCATTATTTTCATAAGGAACTATTTCTCTTGTGAAAACACAATCATTCGGATAGTCATATTCGTATATGAATTTAGGATTTTGGGGTATATTACCCGTTAAAGACAGCTCTCTGTATGAATTAGCGAAATTCCAATCAAAATCTTTTAAAACCTGTTCAAGTGCACTTTCATAATATTCATTCAATACAACCGTATTTTTATCTGTCTGATTAGCGTTTTGAATCCCGACACTAACTCTTAAATTTTTTAGAGCTATATTAAAGATTTTCGCTTTTGTAAAATTCATTTTAGAAATTCTCCCAATAAATAAGTAAGAAAAAGATATCCGGCATCAGCCGGATATCACTGTATGAATTAGTAAAATTATTAAATCAGGTGTGAATACTTCATGGGAAACATACTCATTCTCTTCCCGTTAGTTAAGAGGTTTAATTAAATTCCCGATTTAAAAAAGTATTTTTAATATGTAATATTTTAGACACCAAATTATATAAAATACTAAACATTATGGAAACTTTCCTGAAGTCCGTCCGAAATCCCCGCTATAATTTTACCCTTAGTAGGCGCTGTTCCGTCAACGGTATAATAAAGTCTGACATAACCTAAATTCCCTTTCGGCAGGAACTTTATTGAAGAAACATTTCCTTTTTTCAAATCTTTTAACAGAACGGTTTGTTCTATTAAATCCACAGGAGAAGAGAATGCTTCATCTTTAGAAGTTTGGACTTTTATTGATAAACTTGTAAGATTATCAAAGTCTTCACTGACCTGTATAAATAAATATACCGGAGTTCCGAAAGAAACTTCTCTTAAACCTAAATCCAAAATATTTTGAGAAGCTTGAGATGCTTTTATAGCTTGATTATCTGAGAATAATCCCTGTTCATCTAATATCATATTATTTCCTTTCCTATCTTAAACTACTGCCGGTTCATCATTTGTAATTTGTTCACATTCACGTATCGGAATATTTTTATAATGAAGAATATTTTCATTTAAATATTCTTTTATGGTGAAGTTAACGTTAGTTTTAGCTTTTAATTGAGCTTCAAAATACATAAGAACGGTAGAATTACAATAAATAAATGTCTTACCCGTTTTAGCGAATCTTCTGATTTTATAGTAAGCTTGATTTAAAAGTTCTTCAATATCAACAGAAGAACCTGCTTTAAGCTCTGCAATACTCAAATTAGCTATACGGCATGTAGAACGCCAATCTCTGACAGATAAACCAACATCCATTTTAAAATGGTCTTGATAAACTTTTCTTTTTCCGCCGGTAGAACTTGTTTCAGTCATTATACCGTCATCTTTATGCTGGATTCCTGCTAAAGAACCTTGAGGATATAATAAAGAAGTGTGTAAATCACCCCATGTTACAAACCAAATTGACGTATTATCAGTACTTTTCCCGCCTGCGTCAATAATGTTTGAACCTATTTTTTTGGAATCTGAAGATATTTTTGAATATCTTGCGGATAACCCGTCAAAAGCTGCGGCATTCTCTTTAATACTTCCGTAGAAAATTGTTTCCTGTAATTTTTGATTCATTGCCTCAATAAATGCGGAAGATTCCGATAATCTGAATAATTTCGGATTTTCACATTTATCAACTAAATCAACATCCACAATAGAATAAGTTTCCAGCATGCCGGTAACATCCTTAACTTGTTCTGTAGAAGATTTAGAGGAGGGAACGTAACCGTATAATTTTCTGAAAACTGCAGAAGGTAAACCTGTTCTTATAGTAGTAATATGATTAGAACCGTCATTACATTGAAGAGCATTAGCATCCTGCAAAACTTCATTAGTTTCAGACATCATTTCAATAATTTCTGCGGCTGTTTTACCGTTTTCCGTTCTTTTAAATTTATCAGCCAAAGTTAAATATCTTGAGCCAAGTGTAGCCATTTTTCTTTTTCCTTTCTATTTTTACTGCATAGTGGGATAGAGGATATCTTCCCTGTTTTCTTTAACGGCATTTGGGATATTTGCCCCGTAAATTAAATCATTTTGCATCTTTTTTCCGATATTGAAAAACATTTTTACTATTTTAGGATGACAATTTAATCCGGTTTGAGAAAGAAGTTCCTGTACCTCTTCATCTGCAAAATGAGTATATGCTTTGTTTGCCGTCTTAATTGTTGAACTTAAATTAGCACCGCCTATTTCTCTGTCATTAACAAGATTTTGTTTATAAGCTTCGACTTTTTGTCTTTGTTGGTCCGCTAAAGTTTTAGAGTAATTATTACCCATTAACTGTGTAAGCTTCACCGCAATTGACATCAGCTCATTTGCACTTTTTTGAGAGAGATTATATTTCCCTGCCAATTCGTTAAATTCATTAAGCAAATTTTCATCATAACAATAGTTTTCGGGGAGCTGAACATTGGAATAATCATATTTATCAGGTTTTCCGAAATAACTTTCTTTCTCATCAGTATCTAACGGTACCGAAGTTTGAACATTTTCCTGCGTGTAAGCATTAACGCCTAACGGCTTAATTTGATTTTCATTTAAAATTTCATCAGACATAATTTTTCCTTTCTATATAAGTCCTAATCTTGCCAGTAAATCACTTCCGTAAGAGTCTGTTCCGGCAATATTTTTAATAATTTCAGACCCTTGTTTAGCCTGTTCAATCAATTGTTGTTGGGATTGAGCTTGAGTTTCCTGCTGTTTTTGTTTTTCAACTTCGTAAGTAGGTACAAGCTGCTCAGGCGAAATATTTGCAAATTCAGCATAATCATCTACTATCTTATTGGCATTCAATTTATTTCTTATTGAAGGATCAATAGCTTGAGCCAAATTAATCGTAAAGGTCGTAAATCTTTCCATAGCCGAAATTTTAACTGCTTTTTGAGCTTGAGCCAAAGTAGATACAAATTCTATATCCATATTAGAGCCCATAATTTCCATAGGAGGCTCCGGAAGTATGTTAAGTTGAATACATTCTTCAAAAACCCAGTCAATAATATGATTTAATCCGTTATGAATTTGCTGAAGAAGAGGGGATAATAACACCATTTTTTCCTCTTTTAATTCGTTAACTTCAGTTGCAGTTCTTGAACGCTCTGCGGTATTTAGTATCATGGCAAATAAGTCATTATAAAAAATCTCTTTTATTGATTCTTTAAGCTTTTCAATAATGGAATCCACCTCAAGAACTCTTGGGTTAACTTCATATATAGGAGAAAGTCCTCTTCCGTTTTCATCTTCCTCAATAAAAGCAGCGGGAGCATCAATCATCTTCTTATTTTTTAAGCTTGCAGGCCCTTTATAAGTAGGACTTATCATCTTTTTTACCGCTTTACCTTCATCAATAACCATACTCATTAACTGCTTGACATCGGGAAGCGCATTTACTCCCGGACACTCGGAAGGATAAACATCTTCACCGTTAACTTCCGATTCAAATACCGCATAAGGAAATTTATCAAAGCCCGATTTTGAAAGGAACTTTTCTTCATTTGAAGCATATTCATAGTAGACGGATATATATCTTTTATCCTCAGCCCAAACAGAATCGGGCATGAAATCCTTATTAGGCTCAACAAAGTGAACAATTTCAAATAATTCCTCGTATCTGTCAGCTTCAATCGCTTTTAATACTTCGGTTGAAACATTTTCTTCCCCGAACCTGTCATACAGATTTTTTGCCGTATCCATATAAACCCGGCATATAGTGTCAACTTCACCTTTTTGATTTTTAGCTATCCTATAAGAACCGATAGGAAGAAGCTGACACCTTAAAATAGAAGTTTCATCACTAAGCATACTTAAAACTGATATTCCGAAAACTCCTATCTGTTTATAAACAGAAGGTAAAACCCGATATAAATTAGAAGAATTAAAAATATCTCTGAATAAATTTTCGACCTCATTACACCAAGTTTTAACTTCGAAACTTCCCTCCCGGGCGTAATTTCTAATCTTAACTTTAAACCAGTTTGTAGCAGGACTTGTAGCCCCTGACATCATTCCCGATGAAAAATTACGTACCGCCAGAAGAGGAGTCGAATCTTTAATTTTTCTGTTTTTTGCCGGTTGTTTATTAGTATTCCGAGCAAGAAATCTTACCGAGCGGGGCAGGAAATAATCCGCCAAATCTTGCCAATCTGACTTTATTGCATTATATGCAACCTCTAACTCCGCTCTTCTCATATTAAAATATTTTTTGGAATACCCCTTCATCTTACTCTCCTAATAATTTCTTCTTAGATGAACCGATTTCTTCATCTATTCCGGTATTTGACGTTCTTATATTTTCAGATACCAAACCCTTAATTCCCGTTCTGTTTTGCGCATTTGCCTTTTGTACGGATGCATTTGCCTGTACGGCTTCTTTTATAATCTCCGTTTGAACAGGCTGAACCGCAGGCATCTTAGGTGTTGAACACATAAAATTCCCCCTTTCTTCTAATTATTCAGTAAAATTTATACATTATAATGTAATTTCTTCTTAAAAAAAGCGGTATGGATATGGAAGGGTTGAGGTATAACAAAAAACCATACCGCAAAAATATATTTCAAGCTGATATGATATATATTTCAGGAATTGTTAATAATAAATTTATTCAAATTATCTATTCTGTTCATCCATCCTTTTAAAAATATTTTTTGGGAGGGATTATTTTTAACAATAGCCTTGTATTTTTCTCTCCTCAAATTCAAAAAGGTATTCACGTCCCCTTTTGATTTTTCAAAGAGTTTTTTTGCATTCCCCAATCCATGATTAACTGCAGAATCAAACAGAACTAAGGCAAGACTAAAATTTTCAATTTTGTCTGCGCCCGATAAAACCCAATATTCACTGTAATATATTTCATATGCTTCTTGTTTTGTAATATTTATAACGGGCTGAATAACCAATCCCCTTTTTTTTCTGTATAAATCATAAGTTTTTTGAGTTATACCGAAATTTGTTGCTCCGCCTTTATCATATTTATTATTTGAATATCCGCCTTCCGCTTTTAACAAATACTTCATTGCGGTATCAAATCTTTCTTTATCATCCATTTTCAACTCCTTTGAACTTAAAATTAAGATAATGTCTAATCATAAGGATCAAAATTAGAATCTAATATAACCGTTTCTTCCTTCTCATCAATCAAATAAGAATAATAATTAATTGCATAAATGCCCATCATAAGACTATCAGCGAAATCAGGACTTTCTCCCTGTTCGGATTTCATCTCTTTTTTTGACTGAATAAAAATTTGTCCGTTAGGTTTGTATGACTTTTTTATATATTCCAATTGAGAAATAGTAAAGTCAGAAGAAATTTTAAGCCATTCGTTATCAATAAAATCTTTTAAAGTTAAATATCCGTCAGCTCTTCTGTTTAAAGCGTTCGGTCTGTTGCTTGAAGCCGCTCCGTTGAATTTTATTGTATCCGATATTATGTTTTTTATACTTATATATATTGAATAACCTAATCCGTCAGCATCTAATATTAATAATTCGGGATGCCATAAAGAATATAAATTAATAATTTTTCCTTTAGTAATATCAGTATCGGGTTCAGACCAGTATTCCTGTTTTTCAAGCGACCACTGTGTAGAACTTTTTGATTCAATAAGACTTGCAACACACAAATCTCCTCCGTTACCTGCTAAATCAACTGACATACACTTTATTTTTCTGAAATACTCATCTTTAAACATTATATTTTTTGCTTTGTCTAATTTTATAGCCGAGAACAAAAAATCATTAGTTTTATCAAGCGGATTACCTTCCCATATATATTCATAATCCGAAATATTTCTTTCTCTACAGCGTTTTGCCTCATCTATAAGTTTTTGCGGACAATGTTTATTATCATAATAATTAATTTTAATATGCAGACAGTCATCCCGAGAAATAAATTCCGCATAAACAGGGTCTTTTCTCACAAGCCGATTCATAGTGAAAATAACAATGGAATTAATTTTTCTGATTGTAGGAATAATAACATCAAGGGTAGATTTTGTAATAGCTTGTGCTTCGTCAATCCACAAAATATCCACACCTTCTAACCCTTTAATGTTAACTCTTCCCTGCTCTCTGAACCCTTTGAAAATTATACTCGAACCTGTGATATTATGTACTATTTTATTGGATTTTACGGTAAAATTTAAATTATAATCACTAATTAAATCATTAAATATTTTATAAACACTGTCCGATATAGTTGATTGAGTTTCTCTTCCGCAGCAAACCCTGACTTTTCGTTGTTCAGCAATCCATAGAATTATTCTCGCAACACTTTGCGACTTGCCACCACCCCTTCCTCCTTCTATTAAATAGTAATTGTAATCATTAATCCCCGTAATAACCGGGATTAATTTATCAGGTATATCTAAGATTTTAGGTAATTCAATCATCACTCTTTTCCGTATCTAAACTTTCACCGACTTTAATTTCAAGTTCTTTACCGTCAATAACAACATTTCCCATCATATTTACAGTGTGGGATGACTTTTCTTTCTCAATATATAAGCCCATAAGTTTTCCTTTTAACTCTTCCGCTTTTAAATAAAGTGAAATATCAGGATTTAATTCGTCATCTTTTCCTTTACGATTCAAAGCCATTTCCTGAACAGCTTCTAACTTCTCAAATGAATCACTTTTTGAATAATTAATTGACTGCCGTTTTTTTCTAACCATAATTCCCTTTCATAAAAGTGCGGAATTAAGAAACTAAGAAATAAAAACCTGATACAGCAGGCAGAAAATCCGCACAAATCAACCGTTAACAACTTTCACTAATGTTTTTGTTCCGTTAAAATCGACGGCATACTGCTTAACAGTTCCGTCATTTTGAAGTTTATTAACCCCATAAACAAAGCCGGCACGCTCTTTAGTTCCGTATTTAACTTTAACTTCGCTCCATTTGCCGGCTTCGACCTCACGAATAAACTTAGATGTTTTCTTCCTTTTGGGTCTGTATGTTTCGTATTTTTTTGTTTTAACATTAAATTGAGTTAAAACAGCGGATAAACTACCGCAATTAGAACAAACTAATATTTCAAGTTTTCTGTCCCTGTAATTAAAATCAGGTGCCAAAAATACAGTTTTAAACGGCACTTGATATCTGCCGCAGCAATAAATCATACACACAATCCTCTCCCTATGATTTAACGAACCTTGTCACCTTTTCAAAAAATTTTACTCAAGTCAAAATTCAAATCCTAATTTTATATTAACACATTTTTTATACTTGTCGATATATCTTGTAGTATTATTTTACATTTCTTTACATTTAACGGCAAAAAATGGCATATTAAAATATGCCTGAATATTTACTAAAATATATTAAAATCTATAACTTGTACGGGTAATCATTTTTAAATTCCCACCCGTCATTCATTATCAGAGAAGAGCAAGTATTAGGCTCTTTGCTGCAATCTTCTAGTAATTCTTCACGAGTAATATTTTTTTGATTATATCTCTTACTTGAAATCACGCCAAATATTCCTTCTCTTTTATAAACTACACCGGAATTGGCTCTATTGATTCTTTCTTCAGTCATATTTGACACCATGCAGAATCGAAACCTATCTCTTCCGGGTTTGTTCGGTCCTTTTTCTCCGTTTACATCTATTTCATACCCAACTTCCAAAGTAAAACCATTACATCCGCCTGT
>CANPZP010000043.1 GCA_947589115.1 Candidatus Gastranaerophilales bacterium
GCGCCCAAGCCTAAATCTCCGCCTGCACCTAGACCGCAAGCGCCAAAACCTGTTACTCAGCCTCAGGCTCAAAAACCAACTTCAAAACCGTTATCTAATTTTAATATACCTATACCTAAATCATCTATACCCAGTGTAGCCCCAACACCGACGGCACCTGTTACGGCATCACCTTCTTCAGGTGCGAAAGCCTCAGGCGGAGCTTCAAAAGGAAGTTCACCTTCTCCGAGCTTTTCACCTACCACGGCATCTAGAGGCTCATCTGGTGCTTCCGGTTCTCAAGGCGGAGGAGGAAGATTTTCAGGCTCTTACGGGCATGGCAGCGGCAATGTCGGTAATCCCGGGCCGGGTAATCCTAAAGGTGCTCCGGGCATAGATGCCATTAAAGAACCTGATTTCGGTCCTTATATGAAAGAATTACAAAGAAGAATTAAAATGAATTGGGATCCCCCAAAAGGTAATGAAAGTAAACGTGTTGTTTTATTATTCAGTATTGCTCGTGACGGCAGACTGTTGAAAGTCAGTGTACATCGCTCATCCGGACTCCCCGCCGCAGATAAAGCAGCTATTGATGCTGTTAAATTAACTGCACCGTTTAAACCGCTTCCGGCTGAATATAAAAATAACAGTGTAGATATTCAATTTACGTTTGATTATAACGTATTTGGAGTATCAGGATAAGAAATATATAATTAGAAAAGAGGAAAATAAATTATGGAACTACTTTTACATTCAATTAAAATGGATTGGCCTGTATTATTGCCTATTCTTTTATGCTCAATACTTACGGTAGCTGTTGCAATAAACAGATTCAGCTTTTATAACAAAAATAAAAGAGATGTTGTCAGATTTATAAGAGCATTAAAAATAGAATTAGTAAGCGACAGATTGGACAGCGCAAAAAATTTGAGTATTCAACTGGGCGGTGTTATCGGCGAAGTTGCTGAAGAAGCCGTTAGAATTTTTTCGGAACAAAAAGTCGGATTTTCCCGTTCTTTCGATATCTCAGCTAATCTTGCAACAAGAAAGCTGGAAAAATATCTTACAATTTTGGGTACAATCGGCGGTGTTTGCCCTTTCTTAGGTTTATTCGGTACTGTTGTAAGAATACTTTATACCTTCCAAGACTTGGCTTCTCAGGGTAATCAATCTGCTGCGGTTGCTATGGGTATCGGTTCTGCTCTGATTGCTACGGCTTTCGGGCTTGGTGTCGCTATTGTTGCCGTTATTCTATATAACCTTTTCCAATCTACGGTTAAAAGATATGAAGATGATTTTCAGCTTATTAAATTACTCTTCTTAAGCTTTACTGATTCGGAAGAAAAAACTCAACCCAAAGCTTTGGTATAATTTAAATTACAGGAAAGATGATTTATGGCATTCTCAAGTTCTGATAACAAAAAAGGGTTATTTACCGAAATAAATATAACTCCCTTAACCGATATTTTCTTGGTATTACTTATCATTATGATGGTAATAGCACCCTCTTTTCAATCGGTTGATAAAAATATTAATATCCCTGAAATTAACAGCGGATTGGCTATTGAACATAAGAATGCCGAAATATCAGTTACTAAACAGGGCGAATATTTTATAAACGGCAAGCCTATTTCAAAAGTTAATTTGATTAGTGAATTAACGGATTTGAAACCTTTATTGGAAAAACCTGAAGTGGTGGTTAAGGCTGACACTGAAACAAAAAGCAGTGAAATTCAAGATATTATGAAAGCAGCTCAAGAAGCTGAATATTCAAAACTTATATTGGCGGGTGAACCTCTTACTAAAAAAGAACAGCGCACCTTAGAACAACAAAATTCAAATATCCGTAAACCTAGTGTTAAAAATAAAAACACCGGTAATGCGGATTGGGATGAATAAGGGAATCGGATTATGGCAGGACAAAGAAAAACTTTTAATGAAATTAATATTACTCCTCTAACGGATATTTTCTTAGTTTTACTTATCATTATGATGGTAATTGCTCCTTTATTGGATCAACAGGGTTTGAATCTTGCCGTTCCTAATTTGATTGAAGTTCAGGATGAAATGAAGGATTCTAAATTGGTAAAAGTTCTTGTTACCAATGATAATAAATATTTTTTAAATGACAACGAAATTTCAAAAGAAGAAATAGGAAATGCCGTTGCTCAAGAGGCAAAAACAAATCCTGACGGACTGTTGATTATGACAGAACCTGATGCTACACACGGAAGTGTTGTTAAATTAATGGATGAAGCTCGTAATAACGGGGTTACTAATATTTCTTTAACTGAATATTAAATTTTTTGCGTAAGGTCAAATAAAACAAAATTTTAAACAGATTTAAAGTAGTTATACGAGTATGTATGGTATAAACCGTTTAAAGAGATAAAGATTTTGTTTCATATGAATAATTTTGTAATATATTCTGACCCTCCGGTTTATAACTTAGAACGGCATCTTCATTGTTATTTCTGTGTCCGTCAATTAATTCTGAAAATGTTTTGTTGGTGCTTTCATAATGATATGAATCTATTTTGGTATGTATAGGATACATTCCCGATTTTTGGTCATCCGTTAATAAGCTGTATGGTAAACTGCTTGATTTAAAATCTATCACGCTGTAAGGCTTAAAATTTTTCCCGTTTTCAACTCTGTCTTTAATCATTTCACCCAGTCTTACATATGAATCATGAATTAATTTACCCTTTTGATTACTTGAATATTTGACTGAATTTTCAATAGAGGATTTATATTCTTTTTGAGATTTTTCCAGTTTCTTGTAATCTTTTGCATCTTTTCCCGAGAGAAGGAATAAACTTGTACCTACTCTTACTAATTTAATACCTTTAATTCCGTCATAATCCCCTAAGAAACTTCTAAAATATTGTCTGATATTGTTTGCTTCTTTTACGTCATATATGTATGATTTTTTACTGTTTAATACATTTTCAACTTCATGCGAGGTATCATCAACCCTTCGCAATGTGTCCATACCTTCAGGATTTGATATTGAATTAACTTTTATTACTCGTTTAAAATTTATTTGATTACAAACCGAATTAATTCTCATAATTATTACCTCTTTTTAATAGTACTGTTGTAAAAACCGAAACAGATTTTTTTTTGCCAACGGAATCTTGTTCTTCCATGGTTTTTGCTTTTATTGAAATTAAATCTTTATCAATTTCTAAAATAGTTGCTATTTTTTCTTTCATTAACGGTATATAATCTTTCATTTTTGGTTCTTGTACCATTAAAGTGTTATCAATATTATTGATTACATAGCCTTTTTCTTTTACAAGATTGTAAGTTTTTTTAAGAAGGATTAAACTGTCGATGTCTTTATACTCAGGATTATTATCGGGGAAATGGCATCCGATATCGCCCAGATTTAGTGCGCCAAGCATTGAATCAATAATGGCATGAACGAGTGCATCCGCATCAGAATGACCTAACAGTCCTTTTTTATATTTTATTTCAACACCGCCAAGTATAAATTTTCTTCCTTTTACTAATTTATGAATATCAAAACCTTGCCCTATCCGATACATATTTATTTTACCTCTTGAATAAATTTTTCAACGGCTTTGACAAATCCGTCATTTTCTATTCTGTCCGTGACATAATCGGCTTTTAATTTTATATCCTCTGTACCGTTTCCCATTGCCACGCCGATTCCTGCAGTTTCTATCATCTCTATATCATTATTTTGGTCGCCTATTGCCATTATTTCGTTTATTTCTATACCGTATTTTTTGGCAAGAAATTTTAATGCATTTCCTTTTGTCGCATTTTTATTCGCTATCTCACAAAAGTAATTCTGTGATTTTACAGTATATATTTCAGGATATTTTTTTCTCAGCTCTTCCACTAATTGATTTATAAATACAAAATCATACCTTATTGCAAGCATTTTATTTAACTTTGAAAAATCCAATTCATCAAAAGAATCCACTTTAAAATAGTCTATTCCTTTATCCCCTATGTAATCTTTAATATACTCATTATCATTTTCAACATATAATACATCATCAACATAAACGTTTAAATGAATATTTCTTTTTCTGAAATCTTTAATAATTTCACGTGCAATTTTCTCATCTAAATATTTTGCATCAAAAATTTCACCGTCATATGAATTGATTAGTGCGCCTTGATAACATACTAACGGACATTTAATACCTATTCTGTCAGCTACTGTTTTTGCGCTTTTAAATGTTCTTCCCGTCGCTATTACAACTTTAATATTATTTGCCGTGAGATTATGTATGCAATTTTTTACACTGTCCGAGATTCCGTTTTCGGGAGTATATATTGTTCCGTCTATGTCTGTCATTACAAGTTTAATCATAATTTATACGCCCTCATAAGTGCGGCTATTGTTTTTGCATCATTTATTCCGCCTGTTTTTATCATATTAAATACTTCATTTTTGTCAATTAATATGTAATCAAGAATTTCTCCCGTATCAAGATGCTGACCTTTAAAGGATAAATCGGAAGCTTTAAATAAGAATAATTTTTCGCTTGAATATCCGGGAGTAGTCCAAATATATCCTAAAGCTTCCCACATCGATGCAATAAACCCCGTTTCTTCTTCCAGTTCTCTTTTTGCTGCGGATAAAATATCTTCATTCCCTTTATCCAGCTTCCCTGCAGGAAGTTCATATATTGCCTCTTTTAACGGATATCTGAATTGTTTAACCATAATTATTTTGTTATCCGTTTGCGCAGCAATAACCACTCCGCCTGTGTGATATACTACTTCTCTTTTTGTCTTATATCCGTCGGATAACTCTACATCATCGCTTGTTATTTTAAAGATTTTTCCCTCATATATTAAGTTTGATTTGAGAGTTTTTTCATATAGTTTTTGCATAAGTAGATTATACAGTATTTAAAAATAAATTACATTAATTTTGAAGATTTAATTATATAATTTTTTGTTGTAAAATACAGTAAAGTTAAAGTCAATAAATATATAAAGGAATAAGAAATGGTAAATCCCTTAACCGGAAATGAAATAAGAAAAGCATTTATAGAATTTTTCAGAGATAAACACGAGTCAACGGAAGTGGCAAGTTCAAGTTTAGTGCCTGATAATCCTACCGTATTATTAACAACGGCGGGCATGCTTCAATTTCTGCCGTATTATTTGGGATTAGAAAAGCCGCCTTATAATCCTGCAAGAGCGGTATCATGTCAAAAGTGCGCAAGAGCGGGCGGTAAAGATTCCGATATTGAAAATGTCGGAAGAACACCAAGACATCATACTTTCTTTGAAATGCTCGGTAATTTTGCTTTCGGAGATTACTATAAAAAAGATGTTATACCTTGGAGCTGGGACTTTGTTACCAATTATTTAAAGCTTGACCCGTCAAGATTGTGGGTAACGGTATATGAAACTGATGATGAAGCTTTCGATATATGGACTAAGGATGTTGGTTTAGCACCCGAAAGAGTAATAAGAAAAGGGAAAAAAGATAATTTTTGGGGTCCTCCCGGAGCGACAGGCTCATGCGGCCCTTGCAGCGAAATTCATTATGATTTGGGTGAACATCTAAAATGTTCGGATAATTGTTCTATAGCTACATGCGAATGTGACAGATGGGTAGAAATTTGGAATCTGGTATTTACTGAATTATTTCAAGATGAAGAAGGAAACTTTTCACCGCTTGAAAAGAAAAATGTTGATACCGGTATGGGCTTGGAGCGTATAGCAATGGTTGTTCAAGGTAAAGAATCCACCTTTGAAACAGACCTGTTGTTCCCTATTCTTCAAAAAGTTTCTCAAATGTCAGGTATACAATACAAACAAAATAATAAAACCGATATTTCCTTAAGAATTATCACTGACCATGCCAGATGTGTCACCTTTATGATTAGTGACGGCATAATGCCCGGTAATGAAGGCAGAAGCTATGTTTTAAGAATGATATTAAGACGTGCATTAAGACATGGTAAGTTATTGGGACTTGAACTTCCGTTTTTAAGCGAAATAGTTGATACCGTAATAAATCAATATAAAGAAACGTATCCTGATTTGGAAAAAAATTCCGAAAAAATAAAATCGGTAATAAAGCAGGAGGAAGAAAGATTTAAAGTTACTTTAGACAGAGGGTATAAGCTGTTAGAAGATTTAATGAGCGAAAATAAAGAAATAAACGGAGAGAATGCGTTTAAATTATATGATACATTTGGTTTTCCGTTGGAATTGACCGTTGAAATTGCTGCGGAAAAAGGTATAAAAGTTGATAAAGAAGGCTTTAATGAAGAGATGAAAAAGCAAAAAGAAAAAGCAAAAGCCGCAGCCCATAAAATAAGCCTTACGGATGACCTTGTGTATGTAGATGTTGAAAATAAATTCGGTTCTACAAAATTTTTAGGGTATGATTTGACGGAATCGGATGCAAAAATTATTGCAATAATAGAAGATGGTGATTTTACGGATATTATGCTGGATAAAACACCGTTTTATGCTGAATCCGGTGGTCAGGTCGGAGATACCGGAATAATTGAAGGTAAAGAGTTTAAAGCGGAAGTATTAAATACGTTTAAAGTTAATAAACTGTTTGTACACAGAACTCAAATAATTAACGGAATTCCGAAGATAAATGATGATGTAATTGCCAAAATTGATACAAAAAGAAGAAAACAGATTGAAATTCATCACTCCAATGCACATTTAATTCAAGCGGCATTAAGAAAAGTATTGGGAGAAGAAGTTCATCAGGCAGGTTCTTATGTGGAAGAAAACAGGACAAGATTTGACTTTACCTTCCAAAGAGCTATGACAAAAGAAGAAATTGAGGAAGTTGAAAATATAATAAATGAATGGATAAGTGAGGATTTAAAACAAACTACCGAAATAATGAATATAGAAACGGCAAAAAAATCCGGTGCAATGGCATTATTCGGAGAAAAATATGATAATGAGGTAAGGGTTGTAAAATTTGGTGATGTATCAATGGAATTATGCGGTGGTACTCATTGTGATTCGACAGGTAAAATAAGATTGGCAAAAATCGTGTCAGAATCTGCAGTTGCTGCGGGTACAAGAAGAATTGAAGCCGTATGTGCTGATTCTGCCTTAAAATTACTGTCCCGTAAGTCAGAGATTGTTGATAAAATGGCTAGTTCATTTAAAGTTACATTTGATGAACTGGGTGAAAGAATAATGAAATTAGCCGTAGATAATAAAAATCTGCAAATTGAGCTTGAAAATCTGAAATCTGAAAGTGCAAAAGCGAAATTTCAATCATTTATATCAAGAGCTCAAACTATACCCGGCGGTAAATTATTTATATCCGAAACGGAAGCATTTTCTCCGAATCTGCTTAAAATAGGATGTGACATATTATCATCAAAACTTGGCGAAAGTATAATAATACTGGCTTCTGTAGATGAGAGTAAAATAACCTATATTGTAAAAGTTAGTGATTCTTTTGTTAAAAAAGGAATAAATGCGGGACAAATAGTATCAAAATTATCTCAATTAACCGACGGAAGAGGGGGCGGACGTCCTAATTTTGCACAAGGTGCCGGTAAAGACAAATCAAAAGTTACGCAAGCTTTAGAAGAAGCGGAAAAGGAAATAAAATCTTCCGTTATATAAAGTATTAATATTCAAGCATATTTTTAGTTAAGTAAAAATCCTGAGAAGTTTTTCTGTAGGCTTCATCGAGAAGTGACTGTTGATATTCCTCATGTCCTGTAATATTGTCACTTCTTTTATGCTTTTTCATCTTTTTTAATTGTTCAGAAATACCGTCTGTGTCCTGAGAATTTAATTCTTCATTGTCATTAAAATAGTTTTTAATGACATTAACTTTATCGGCAACAAAATTAAATAAATTTACTTTATCTTCATTATCAGATTCTTCAAATAATTGTTTGTTTGTATCTTTATTTAATTTAGAATCATTTTCATAATCTTGTGAATACTGAGCTAAAATGGCATTCATATCTCCTGTTTGAAAGGAGGTATTATAATCTAATTCTTCTAATGCTTCATCGATGTTTTCATACTGTTGGGAAAATAGATTTTCTTCTTCCTCTGAATTTAAGAATTTCTTATTAGTAAAAATACTGTTGCTTACATTTTTATAGAGTGTATCGTAAGCTGTTTTAACGTCATCAGTATGATTCCATTGGGAAAATTGGGCATCGTTAATATCCTGCTTAGACAATTTATTTTGTTCATAAGCTCTTTTTGAATCCACGTAATTATTGTTTAATTGATAATTAAACATAAAAAATAAC
Organism: Candidatus Gastranaerophilales bacterium; assembly: GCA_947589115.1. GTDB lineage: Bacteria > Cyanobacteriota > Vampirovibrionia > Gastranaerophilales > Gastranaerophilaceae > Avigastranaerophilus. The sequence goes on from CANPZP010000043.1 coordinate 8,244, forward strand.
TCCCAAGTTTCCCCTATTCATGTAAAAAATTTCGGGAGTTAGAATTTGATTATTTTTTTAAAATTGTTAAAAAACTTTACAATATTATGCTTCAATAAAAAGCCGTCTGCCGACAATATTAGGTTTCCCGTTATAATATCCGGCGAAATAACCGCCTTTTACGGGGCGATTTACGGCGTAATTTCTCGATGATACAGTTTTAGGTTGTACAAACGGATTCTCAAACGGATTGTAATTATCTGATTTTACAACGGTACTTGTTGTTGTACTCGGTGCATAAAATACTTTTGCCACCATATTTCTTAAACTGTTTATCATATATAAATTCCCTTTTACATACACAATTTATATTTATAATAATAAAATTATATTTGTCATTATTTTTATCGTAATCATCTTTTTAAACGATTAAATATTAAGAAATATTAAAATGAATTACTCAACAAATACGTTAATATTATTGGATGTTGAGTGTATCATATACAATTTAAATAAAAAATTAAAAAAAAATACTATACAATTATATGAATTAATGATTTAATTTAAAAGTGAGTTCACCCTGTATCAAAAGTTTAGTCAAAAGACTATTTAGGGAAGAGGAGATTGGGAAATCAAAACATTGCCGCAAGTAAGGCGGCATTTATTTTTTTTAATGCAAAGCAAATTACCAAAAGAAAAATGTTGATGGTATAATTAATGAAGGATATCCGATAATCAATTTACGATAATATGAAAAGATACAAGTTGTGGAACAAATAGTCTGTATCGTGGTCGTAAGTATAGGGGCAGCGTTTATAAACAAATGCAAAAATCAAACGTATGGATTTTGTATATTCTATAAAACGCAAGTACTTAACGGATTTAACATTAAAAGAGTGAGTAAATAAATAAGTAAATAGAGTACAGGAGATAGAAGAAATGACAGTATCAACTCCCGCAATTGATAAAAAGAAATTGGATGAAATCATCCAAAGTTATGACGGAGAAAAGTCATATTTAATTGCGATGCTTCAAAAGGTGCAAGAGATATATAAGTATCTTCCCGAGGAAGCAATGACGTATATAGGTTCTAAGGTAGAAGGGTTATCACCTGCAACGGTATTCGGTGTAGCTACTTTTTACGCTCAATTTTCATTAGAACCGAAAGGAAGGTATGAAATAAAGGTATGTGACGGAACGGCATGTCATGTAAGAGGTTCAATGCCGGTATTAGAAGCGGTAAAGAAGAAAATCAAATTACAAAACGGGAAAATGACTACGGAGAACGGAATGTTCTCATTGGAAACCGTAAGCTGTTTAGGTGCTTGCAGTTTAGCTCCCGCTATGGTTATTAATGGTAAAATATATCCCAAAATGACACCTGATGCGGTTGAAATTGTTATTGACACTATATTGAAAGAGAACGTGTAATATGGAAAAAGTAAAATTAAGTATTGATATAAAAGAAGAGCAGGAAAAAGCTCAAGAGTTGATTAAAAAACAGGGTAGAAGAATACTTGTTTGTGCTTCAACAGGATGTATTGCAAACGGTGCTTTAGATTTAATTGAAGAATTTAAAAAGTTAGGTGCTGATGCCGATGTTTTGACAAACGATGTAAAAATGAGCGTAATCCCGACAGGATGTATCGGTTTTTGTGAACAGGGATGTTTGGTTGTAGTTCCTGACAGAAAACTTACATATGTTCATGTTAAGAAAGAGGATGTTGTGGAAATATATGAGTCATTGAAAAATAATACAATTGTTGAACGTTTGTTATATGTTGACCCCGCATTAAACAAAAAAATTGTAAACAATGAAGAAATGAACTTTTATGCGAAGCAAACAAGAACGGCGATGAAGAACTGCGGAATAATAAATCCGGAGAGTTTGGATGAAGCAATAGCAGTAGGTGCATATAGTGCATTAGCAAAAGTTCTTGAGATAAATGACCAAGAATATGTCATAAAAGAGATAGAAGAATCAGGATTAAGAGGAAGAGGCGGCGGCGGATTTGCTACGGGCAAAAAGTGGCGCAGCGTATACAGACACCAAGGCGGAAAATCTTATGTCATTTGTAACGGGGATGAAGGTGACCCCGGTGCTTTTATGGACAGAAGTGTTATGGAGGATGATCCCAATAAACTGTTAGAAGGTATGGCAATAGCTGCTTTTGCTGTAGGTTCCGATGAGGGTTATATATATGTAAGAGCAGAATATCCCTTGGCTATTAAACGTTTAAAAATGGCAATAAAAGCTGCGGAAGAAAGAAATTTACTTGGTAAAAACATAATGGGAAGCAATTTCAGTTTCCATATACATATTAAAGAGGGTGCGGGAGCATTTGTTTGCGGTGAATCTTCCGCATTAATAGCTTCTATTGAAGGTGAAAGAGGGATGCCCAGACCCAAGAACATTCACATGGCTGAGTGCGGTTTATTTAAGCGTCCTACACTGTTAAATAACGTTGAAACCTTTGCCAATGTTCCGTTAATTATATTAAACGGTGCCAAATGGTTTGCTTCAATGGGTACTGAAACTTCAAAAGGTACAAAGACCTTTGCGTTAACTGGTGAAGTAAACAATACAGGTTTAATCGAAGTACCTATGAATACAACTTTAAGACAGATTGTATTTGACTTAGGCGGCGGAATAAGAAACGGTAAAAAATTCAAAGCCGTTCAAATAGGCGGGCCTTCAGGCGGATGTTTAACTGAAGAGCATTTAGATATGCCTATGGACTACGACCAATTAACAAAGGTCGGAGCCATGGTAGGTTCAGGCGGTCTGGTTGTTATGAATGAAGATACTTGTATTGTTGAAGTAGCAAGATTCTTTATGAACTTTACCCAGCATGAAAGCTGCGGAAAGTGTACTCCGTGCCGTGAAGGTACTAAACAAATGTTAGCTATTTTAGAGAGAATAGTTAAAGGTCAGGGAAAAATGAAAGACCTTGATATGCTTGAAGAACTCGGGCAGGTAATAAAAGTCGGTTCACTTTGCGGACTTGGTAAATCAGCACCTAATCCCGTTCTTTCCACATTGAAGTACTTTAGAGATGAATATATTGCTCATATAAAAGACAAGAGATGTCCTGCGGGTGTATGTACTGCATTAAAGCATTATGAAATTGAAGCAGATAAATGTAAAGGATGCACAAAGTGTGCAAGAAATTGTCCTGTCGGCGCAATTGAAGGCACAGTAAAAGAAGTACATAAGATTAATCAGGATAAATGTATTAAATGCGGAGCCTGCAAAGATAATTGTCCGTTTAAGGCAATAGTGACAAAATAGGTGAGGATAAGTAAATGAGCGATAAAAAGACATTATTTATAAACAACGTAGAAGTTGAATATACAGACGAAAAAACAGTATTGGAAGTTATTCGTAATAACGGATTTGATGTTCCGACGTTTTGCCATCGTCCTGATTTAACTCAGTTCGGTGCTTGCAGAATGTGTATTATTGAGCAAGACGGCAAATGGATACAAGCTTCTTGCACAATGCCTCCAAAGGAAGGTATCAGAATTGAAACAAATTCGGAAAAAGTAAGAAAAATAAGAAAGACAATCCTTGAGTTATTGCTTGCAAACCATAAAAGAGAATGTTTAACGTGTAATAAATCAGGTAATTGCGAACTCCAAAAATATGCGGCAGAGTATGGTATAGATGAAATAAGGTTCCCGAAATTGGAAGAAAAAGACTATCTTCCTGTTGATATGATGAATCCGTCATTAGTCAGAGATCCGTCTAAGTGTATACTTTGCGGAGCTTGTGTCAGAGCTTGCAGTGAATTTCAAGGACACAGTGTTTTAGGATTTGTAAACAGGGGTTCAAATACAAGGGTTGAACCTATGAACGGCAGATGCTTATCTCAGGTTGATTGTGTATTTTGCGGACAATGTCAGGCTGTATGTCCGACAGGTGCTATATCTATAAAATCATCAATTGACGATGTTTGGAAAAATATTAATGACCCTAATAAGAAAGTGGTTGTTCAAATTGCACCATCCGTTAGAGTTGCATTAGGTGAAGAATTTAACTTGGAGCCGGGAGAAAACACAATCGGTAAAATATATGCAGCTGCCAGAAGAATAGGTTTTGATTTAATATTTGATACAAACTTTTCAGCCGATTTAACTATTACGGAAGAAGCGAATGAGTTTGTTGAAAGATTAACAAAAGGCGGAGTTTTGCCGATGTTTACTTCATGCTGTCCTGCTTGGGTAAGATATGTTGAAACGCAGCATCCTGAATTAATTCCGCATTTATCAAGCTGTAAATCACCTCAAGGAATGTTATCTCCGGTTATGAAAGAGTTCTTACCCAAATACTATGAAGGTTATACAAAAGAAAATATAGTTGTAGTATCGGTAATGCCTTGTACGGCTAAGAAGTATGAAGCAATAAGAGAACAGTTAATAGGCGAAACAGACTATGTATTAACCACTCAAGAATTTGCAAAAATGATTAAAGCTGCGGGTATTAACTTTAAAGCATTAAAAGAAGAACAGGCAAATTCTCCGTTTGGTCAATACTCAGGTGCAGGTACAATCTTTGGTGCGTCAGGCGGTGTTGCTGAGGCTGCGGTTAGAACCGCTTATTATTACGTAACGGGTGAAGAACTTCCTAACGTTGATGTAACACCTTTAAGAGGTGTGGATGCAAATTCAAGGACTAAAGATACCATTATTGATATAAAAGGTAAACAGGTTAAAGTAAGAGTTGTATCTACTTTGAAGGAAGCTGAAAAATCGCTGAAAGAATTAAAAGCAGGTAAAGCAGATTTCCATATAATGGAAGTAATGGCATGCCCTGGCGGCTGCGTAAACGGAGGCGGACAGCCTACAAGCTGCTTAGATTCTGAAATTAAAGCAAAACGTGCTCAAGGTTTATATGAAGAAGATAAAAATCTTGAATACAGGAAGTCGCATACAAATCCCGATATTAAAAAATTGTATGCTGAATGCCTGGGCGGAAAACCCGGAAGCGAGATAGCTCATCACTTATTACATACAACATATATGGATAGATTTACGGGTTCATATAAAGATATTAAATAAAAAAAAGAGGGCTTTAGCCCTCTTTTTTTTATTAGAATTTAATTAATATTAAGCGTTTTTAACTGCATCAGCAGCTGAGAAAATCCTTGCACCTGCTAATGCAAACGAGCAAGCAATTGTTGCGGCAGGACAAACACCATAAAGTGTCTTTCCTGCTATTCCCAGTAATACACTGCCGGATAAAAGTCCTGCTCCTTTTCCAATTTGACCATTAACCATTTGTCCAAATCCGGGTAAAATTAATGATGCAGCACCAACTGCAAATTTTTTACCGGTAGATGATTTTTGATTAATAGAGTTTACATCTGAACTACGTTCAAAAGAATCCGGTTAATTTTCTAATTTAACATTTTGTGATGTTTTTCTAATTTTTGTATTTGAATTTGATACTTTTGAAATGTTTTGCGGTGAAATTTAATTTACTTGCATGAATATAACCTCCACTTTTGTTTGTACATATATATAAAAATGAAAAGACAAAAAATATTGTTATTATTAAATCCCCCCCCCCGATGCATTCCTAAAACCCTTGCTGTGTCTGGGAAAAAACCATGTTTACATTTCTTAATAACAGTAATT
>CANPZP010000044.1 GCA_947589115.1 Candidatus Gastranaerophilales bacterium
ATGCTGAACTTGTTTCAGCATCTTACCGGATGGCTGAAGGAATTCAATCTGGCAGAATGAGTTGCGTTAAGTGGAAAGTCCGGTGTATAGTTGGTAAGACCCTGAAATAAATTCAGGGTGACACTGGGGCATTCAGGGTGATACAATGTCGTTCAGGGTGACATCATATTGTCATGCTGAACTTGTTTCAGCATCTTACCGGATGGCTGAAGGAATTCAATCTGGCAGAATGAGTTGCGTTAAGTGGAAAATCCGATGCTTAGTTGGTAAGACCCTGAAATAAATTCAGGGTGACACAAGGGCGTTCAGGGGGACACAGGGGCATTCAGGTTGACACAGGGGTGTTAAGGGTGACATTAAATTGAGCGTAAAGAGGCTCTCCTGTATCATGAACCATACGAGGCAGGATGTTCGTACAGGCAGAACTCCTTAATTTTTGACCTGCGGGGGAAAATTACGAGTTTAAGGCTCAAAAAAAAGAGCTCGAAAGCTCTTTTTAATCTGGGCCATCCTGGACTCGAACCAGGGACCTTACGCTTATCAGGCGTACGCTCTAACCACCTGAGCTAATAGCCCTTGATTACCTTTATATACTCACACAAACAATTTTAAAAATCAAGCATTATTCTTCATTTAGAGGTCTTAATAATATTATGGAATTAAGATTCAATTGTAAGAATTCATGCACTTCCGTTCTTCTGTTAGGAAATTCTCTATGTACGACTTCACAATTTTTTATAGCCACGAATCTTTTTGAGCCGTTCAAAATATCTGATAAAACTCTGTTTTTCCTTCCTGTTTTAGGCATAAACACATTACCTTTTATCTGATAATCTTTTGTTACGACAAGAACTTTTTCAGACCAAACACCGGTTATAAAGCTGTTATTTTCATTTACATTTTGTTCTTCATCCATAGAAATAATGTCCTTTCCTATATCGAGTACGATTGAAATAACGGCAAGTATAGAGATAATGCCAAGAAACATACAATCGCACCTATAAATATCAACAGAACAGGTTCAATCAACTTACCTAAAGTATCAATAATTAAATCTAACTGTTGATCTATGTGTTTTACACTCTGTATTAACAATTCACCCAACCGGCCGGATTGTTCACCGGTTGAAACCATAAACAATATCATTTTCGGGAATAGGTTTGATGCTTTCAGGGAATCAGACAAATGCGCACCGGCTTGCATTTTTCTGATAGAAAGTTTTATAGCATCCTGCATAACCGTATTTGAGAGGGTTGTTCTGGAAAGATACAAGCATTCAATAATAGGGATACCTGCATCGTATGATATTTGTAACACAGTCAAAAAGTTTGAGAATGCAGCAGCTTTAACCAAGTCAGAGAATAACGGTATTTTTAATACCCACTGGTCAATAATTCTTTTTGACGGTTCCCATTTTAATAAGTACATAACCGTAAAGATTATAGCCGCAATACCAAGCGGAATAAAGAACCATTTATCCTTTAAAAATTCACCCGAATCTATACAAAACTGAGTAATAGCAGGTAAAGCTTTACCCTGTTGATCGAACATATCTTTAAAAGCAGGGAATATAAACATTAACATACAAAGAACAACAGCGATTGCCAACACAACAACGAAGCAAGGGTATGACAATGCTGAAATTAATTTTCCTTTTATATCACCTTGTTTTTGGAGTAATTCAATCAATCTTTCAAAAGTTTTATCGATTTCACCTGAATCTTCACCCGCTTTTGCAAGCCCGATATATACGTGTCCGAACAGATTCGGATATTTACCTATAGTATCCGATAGTGTATATCCTGCTATAATTTGTTTTTTAATTTCTTGAGAAAGCATTCTAACTTGTCTTGAAGCACCGTTTTTCTCAATAAATATTAAACTTTCAATGATAGGAAGCCCGGCTTTATTCAGAGTTAAAAATGTCTGCGTAAAGTCTATTTTTTCTTTTAAAGACAAACTATTTAAGGATGTAGCCTTCTGATTTTTAGAAGTAATTTCTCTTGCGTTAAGAAATTTATATCCCATATTTTTAACTCTAATACGAACTTGAGTAAGTGAATTTGCATCCACAGTACCTTTCACTTTTTGTCCGTTCCACTTTTCGGCTTGATATTCATATCTGGTCATAAACTTCTATCCTCACTCCTTCACAGGACCCAATACACGCAGGAATTCAGCTATAGTTGTTTTTCCTTCTATAATATGTCTTAGACAAACCTGGTGTAATGTTTTCATACCTGCACCTATAGCGGCTTCTTCTATTTGAATATCATGCGCGCCTTGTGCTATTAATTTTTTTATTTCTTTAGTTATGGGCATTATTTCATATACCCCTAAACGTCCCGCATAACCTTCGAAGTTGCATTTATCACAACCGTTAGGTTTATAAACAGGAGTTTTCATAAATTCTTGTATTTCTTTTTCGCCGCCGGCAATAATCAATTCTGCTTCTTCTCTTGTCGGATAAGTTTGTATTCTGCAATGCGGACACAAGTTTCTGACAAGTCTTTGCGCTATTATACCTACTAACGTTGCTGAGATTAGGTAATCTTTTGCACCCATATCTATTAATCTGGTTATAGTTGCAGCAGCCGAGTTTGTGTGCAGTGTTGATAATACCAAGTGACCTGTTAACGCTGCGGATATCGCAGTTTCCAATGTTTCAATATCACGAATTTCACCGACTAATATAACGTCGGGGTCTTGTCTTAATATTGCACGCATACAAGATGCGAATGTAATTCCGGCTTTTGCGTTTATCTGAGATTGATTTATACCGTCTATTCTGATTTCGACAGGGTCCTCAATTGTTGTTATATTTATTGCGGAATCATTTATTGCTTTTAACAAAGTATATAAGGTTGTTGTTTTACCTGAACCTGTAGGACCTGTCGTCAATATAATACCGTTCGGAACACTTTCCATTTTTTTAATGATATTAACTTCTTCTTGTGAAGCACCGACCAAAACCATTTCATCTTTTGAAGATGCCATTGACACGGCAGGCGCCAAGATTCTTATAACCATCTTTTCAGCTTCGCCAACGGGTAAAGTATTGATTCTGAAGTCATAGTCACGATCATTATATGTTATTGAGAACGAACCGTCCTGAGGTCTCCTGTGTTCTGCAATATTCATTTTTGAAATAACTTTTAAACGGGTTAATATTGCAGACTCTACTTTTTCAGGCAATTTTAATGCGACTCTTAATATACCGTCTTTCCTGTATCTTACAACATACCCTTCCAACCTTGGTTCGATATGAATATCACTGACTTTCATATCTATAGCATCGGTTATTAGTTTATTTACAAATTTTACAACGATATTTGAATCATCCTTTAATTCTTTTTGAGCCTGCTCAAAAAGAGTTTCTTCCTGATTCATTACTTCGCTTTGTTTTTGTATTTTTCTTATAATTTTATCAGTTGCTTTTTTGTTTGCACTGAAAAAAGTCTGGCTGAATTTCTTAAACTCGTAGTGAGTTATTATTAATATACTCGGTTTTAAACCGGTTAAATAAATAATATCATTTATAACCCTTTTGTCATTAGGGTTTACCATTGCCACAACAAGCACTTTATCATCATAGCTTATAGGAATAACCTTATTTTGAATCATAAAGTCCTCGGGCAGCATTGACAAGACATCTTCAGATATCTTTAACTGCTCGGGAGTTACTGTTTCATACCCCTGCTGCTGTGTTAATGCTTTTTTTAAATCATTAAGCGTTATTACACCTTGATTAACCAATGCGGTACCTAACGGGATTTTTTCTTTCTTTGATAAAACCAATGCACTGAATATTTGTTCATTTGTTACAAACCCCATCTGAACAAGTACTTCACCTATTTTTTTACCTATATATTTACCGTCATTGCCTGAATCTGAATCACTTGCAGGTTGAACCTCCTGAGCTTGCTGTTCCTGCTCTCTTTTTGTGGTTTCTTCATAGTGATATTCATCCTGATGTTCATATTCGGGAGATTTTTCCGTATCATCTACACTGTATTGTATTTCTTGAATAGTGCCGTCAGAGTCATAAGCATGTTTATTATCGTCTGCCGTTATTTCCGCTTCATAATTTATATTATTTGTTAACCCTAAACTTTCTCTTACATAGTTTAATATATACAGAAAATCAACATCGGGTATTTCTTTTAAATTGATTTTATCAGTATTTAACGTTTCGGAAACTTTTTTTATTACGGCTTCTTTATTAACAACGGATGTAGTCAGAACATATATTGCCCCTTTTGCAACACAAATGGGCAAATAATAGTTCGCTTGCATATCGTTAGTGTCGAACTTTGACACTAACGATACATCTATAACCGGTTTAATTTTATCAAGAATAGCACTCGCCATATTAATTTACAGTTTCCTAAAGTTCAGCAATATCTTCCGTATCTTTTATTATTCTCGGTGTTATCATTATTAATAATTCAGATTTTGATAAACCTTTTGAAGTTCCTCTAAAAAGAAATCCGACAATGGGTAAATCACCCAAAATAGGTACTTTAGAAGTTCTAACAGTCTCTTGTTCCTGAATCATACCACCTAAAAGAAGCGTTTCTTCATCTTTTATTCTTACGTTTGATAAATCAAGATTTCTTCTCTGTAATAGTGTTGCAGCAATATAATCAACCGGTTTAGCGTTTTCATCAACATAAGTATCATGTATTTCTTCTAAAACAGAAGAATATTCAGGTTTTAATGTTAATGATACATAACCGTCAGGGCTTATAAAAGGCATAATTTCAACTTTAATACCGTTATCATCCCCTACTTCATATGTTCTTTGAACGGTGTTAGAAGTACCTACTGCCGATGTTAATACCTGTACTGTTGTTGATTCAATGTAGTCCTGAGTTAAATCTATTGTAGATTTTTTGCCGTTTGTAATAACAATTTTAGGATTTGATAGTATTCGACCCTTATTGTTTTCAATTAACCAAGTAATTTTTTGAGATAAAGACTTAGCCGCAGGCCCATTGCTCGGACCATGCCACATAATAGGCTGCTCAGTTCTAAATCCCTCACCACTTGCAGATGAAAAATTCAAATTCAAGTGTTTACCGTTATATGCCCACTCATTATTAAATTCTTTTGACCCGTTTTCAGTTAGCGAAACAATCGTTATTTCAAGGTAAGCTTGAGGTTGTTTTCTGTCGTTATCCAAAATAAAATCATTAACCATTTGGATTTGCTGTTCCGTTCCGCCGACTAATGTTATGGTACCGAGTTCCTGTTGAACATAAATAGTCAACGTAGGTCTTGCCTGATAAGAAGATATATTACCTGCCGTAACACCGCTTTTTACGGAACATGCAAGAGTACCGCCGCCTAAAGCTCCTTCTCTTACTTCTGACGGTTCTGACCCCATTGTAAATTCAGATTTCATAGATGATGAATTATCTCCGCCTGAACTTGCACCTGCATCTGGCAGTTGGAAGAGTGTTTCGCATATCATTTTCGCCATTTCATAGGGGGTTGTATGATTTACTTTGTATGTTGTCATTAATGGTTTTTTATCAAATTTATCAACTATTTTCTTTGCCATTTGATAATCAGCATCACTTCCGAATATTAATAATTCATTTGTTTCTGCGTTAGTTGTAACGATAGGCCCGTAAGACAGACCCGGATTATTCATTGAGAATATGTTTGTATTTAAGAAGTTTGCCACATATGCAGCATCAACATATTTAACAGGAAGAACACTAATATTATCTTTTGTAAGATTTAGCGAGCCTGCTTGATCAGCCGCTACAACCATTATTGTTTTATCCTTAATTACATATGTTAAATTGGTCATTTTCATAACCATTTTAAATGCATCAGAGAGTGAAACATCAACTAAATCCAAAGTAACGTTTCCGGTAGCGGAACTGTGAAATACTATATTTAAACCCGCTTTATCCGCAAACATTCTAAGCACTTGTTGAACATCAGTGTTTCTTAAACTCAAATTAATTTTTTGACCGTTATCATTAAACGATACGTCACCTTCCAGTCTGATTTTATTCGGAGTCGTATACTCCGTTCTTACTTGAGGTGCAGACGGTTCATTTACGTCATATACAAGAGGAGCCGCATTTGCAATATTATACGCAAGTACTGACACACATCCTGTAACTGCCAAAAGTTTCGATATGTTTTTAAAACCTCTTTTCATAATATATATTTAACTCCTCTATTACTTTTTCTTATATCTTCCTGCAAACTTATTTTCCAAATTATCAACTTGAGGGAAATCCTCCACGGAACCTTTTTGGAACAACTCCCCTACCGAAGCAACATAACTGTTATTTCCGTATGCAATTTGTACTTTATCTCTTGAAATACTTTGAATTTTATATCCGGAAACAACATCTCCGACTTTTACAAATTGATCCTGTCCGTTAATATTAACTATAGCGGAAGGACTGACTTCATCATATAAAATCCCGGAAATTTGAGTATTTAACAGAGATGTAATATGTTCATCCGGAACCGAACTGACCGGAGGCTCTATAATTTCAAACGGAATATTAGCAAGAGCTTCCGAATCTTTTGCTTCTTCAAGTTTTCTCTTTTCAAGCGCCAATTCAAACGGTTTAAACGGATTTAATCTTACCGCACTGCCGTATGATATTATTATTTGATTCGGATTATTAGTATTTTGAACATTTTGAGGCTGTTGACCGTCATCCGGGAATAAATCATTTTCGTTTTGTGCATTTTCAGGCGCATCAGTAACGGTAGCAACCGCAGTATCTCCGTTTTGAGCTTGAGATTCCACATTTGCTTCACCTTCATTATTAAAATTAACACTCATCATGTCTTGTTCCGTACCGCCTGCTTCATTAAAGAAATTTTCAGCCATCTGGTCCGTTGACATATTGGGATTTACCTGTTCTTCCGATTGAACTTGCGTATCATTTTCCGATTGACTTACACTGTTTTTCATATTTTGTGTCATATTATAACCAAAAAACACCGTAGCACCGATTAGAACAACCAATATTATAAATATAATTCCCTTGGTTGAACCTACGGATTTAGGCTTAAAATCATCATCCTCATACTGAGAATAATCTTCTTCATATTCTTCGTTTGAATATTCTTCCCCGTCTTCATTCGCTTCAGAATCATCTAATGAAACTTTTTCATCATCCGTTTCATCATTTGAATATTCAATATCTTCCCACTTTTCGTTATTATCTACCATATCTCTCACTCTTTTTTGAATAAGTATCTAAATATATTCTACATGCATTGTCCAAATTGGGCAAATATTTTATTTTATTATACTATAAATAAATTATAATATGTTATTAATTTACTATAGTTCATATATATTGAGGTCAATCATTAGTATGAATTCTTTATTAAAAAAGAATCTTTACAATATTTAATCTGCTTAAGAATACAGACTCTTTGATTTAGCCTGCCGGCTCAATAATTGGCTTTGTAACATCCCTTAAAACAGTTTACGGAATAAAAAACATAAAATAAGGCGGCACCCAGATTCGAACTGGGGATAAAAGCTTTGCAGGCTTCTGCCTTACCACTTGGCCATGCCGCCGAAACTGAAATTAAAAATAAAATAGCGGAAGACGGGACTCGGACCCGCGACATTCTGCTTGGAAGGCAGATGCTCTACCAACTGAGCTACTTCCGCACGTCGATATTTTACTTTCTTTTTAATACTACATGAAAAATTTTTATTTCGCAATACCGGATTTAAAATTTTTATATTATTGATTTTATTGCCAAATAAATTAACATTACCGCTCCGGTTATTTCTACTTTTCTTTGAGATAATATTTTTATCATGCCTGAAAGCCAAAATCCGATAAAGGATAATACAAATGTTATTATTCCTATTTCCAATGATGGTCTTAATATCGGGATATTTAACAACTTGATTGAAACACCGGCACCGAATGCATCAACACTCGTGGCAACGGCTAAAGAAAGCAAACACCATATATTAATACATGTTATCTTTTCACACTCTTTTTTCTCAAATGCACTTTTTAAAAATTTTATTGCCAAAACTAAAAATATTGCAAATACTATCCATTTTGAATATTTTTCCAGAACATCATATAAAAATGAAGTAAAAACGCCGCCAATTAAAGGCATAATAAACTGAAAAAATCCAAACATCCCCGAAAATAAAAATGAATTTCTCACTCTCGCTTCATGCAAAATTAAGCCGTAACATATACTTACAACTAAAGCATCAAGCGCAAGAGCAACAGATAATATTATTATTTCATATTCACTCATAAAGAATATTTTAGCATAAAAAAAACCGCTTTGTTTAAAGCGGTAAATAAGTGTTCTCTTTCCCTGTAAAAATTATTTTTAAGCTGAAACTTCTTCCGAATTTTCGGTATTTTGAGCCTCTTGAGCAGCTTGTGCTTCTTTTTCGGCTTGAAGTTTTGCTTGTGCTTTCTTTGATAACTTTTCCGTCGTTTTCTTTTGGTAGTTCAATTTACCTTCTTCCGTGCAGTTATTTATTAAAAACTGAACTGTTTGAGTAGGTTGAGCTCCTTTTTTTATCCATTCCAAAGCAGAATTTTTATCCAATTGCATTTCTTTTGTTTTAGGGTTGTAGTATCCCAATTGTTGAATAGGTGCTGCTTCTCTTTTTGTTGTTGAGTTTAACACAACTATTCTGAATACAGGATTCTTCTTATAACCTAATCTTCTTAAACGTATCTTAACCATACGGTATTTTCTCCATTTTTATTCGCCTATCCCGTTTTTTGGGTTTTGCAGCCGTTGAACTTTCAGTTTTAAAGAGGATAACCTCCGGTTCTATTCTATAAAATCACAACCATAATTATTTATCAAGTTATTTTTTTTATTTTTTGTAACTAATCTTAAAATTTATAAAAATTGGTATATGATATAATTAATAAATTACTAATATAATTACGAAAATAAAGATTCCAATTTATGAAAAATAATTATGAAATAACTAATGTAAAGCTTGTTGTAAGCGATTTTGACGGAATATTTACCGACGGAAAATTATGTGTGTATTCTGACGGCAAAACTTCTAAAACCATTGATTATCATGACATTATGGGAATAGCTCATCTTATTAAAAAAAATATTAAATTCGCAATAATTTCAGGTGAAAAATCAACGGCAATTGATGTTTTAAAAGAAAAATTCAACTCTATTGAAGTTTTCCAAAATGAGAGAAATAAAATAAAAATCTTAAATGAACTTATGGAAAAATATGGTATTTCTAAAGAAAATACCGCTTATATAGGGGATGATATTAATGACACGGAATGTTTAAACTCCGTAAAATATCCGATAACGGTACCGAATGCGCACTATTTAATAAAAGAACTGCCTTATATACATATAACACAACACTCGGGCGGTAACGGAGCTTTCAGAGAGATTACGGACTCTATAAAATGAAAAATTTTTTTAAACAAATATACAATAAAATAAAAAAGTTTGATAATTTTACAAATCAGTATTTAAAAATATCAAATAATATTGAAATACCCGCTTTAGCTTATACAAACTGGGGAATACATTATGCAAATATCAAAGACTATAAAAGCGCTATTGAAAAGCTTGAAACAGCTATAGGGATGTCAAACCAAAATCCTAAACCGCTTATAAGTCTTGGTATTATTTATGCAAAATTAAAACAGTATGACAAAGCTCAAACCGTTCTTAAAGAAGCCATTGAAAGAGATACTCAAAACGGTTATGCATATATGGTTTTAAGCAGTATTTTAGTTTCGGAAGAGAAATATGAAGAAGCCGAAAATATTTTGAAAAAAGCACTCAAGCTTTCTCCTTCCGACCATGAAGTCTACCTCAATTACGGAATACTTTACGCTAAAACAAACAGAAAACATAAAGCTATTGAAATGTTTTTAAAAGCTAAAGCTTTAAATCCTTCAAATGCTCATTTATACTTTCTTTTAGGGGTTATGTATTTTGAAACAAATTCTAATGAGGAAGCTTTAAAGGAGTTTAAAGCGCTTGAAAAACTTTTGCCTGACTATAAAAATTTAGATTATTATATAGCTTTGTGCTATAAAAAAGAAAAAAATTATACTCTGGTTGCCGAATATGCCCAAAAAGCACTAAACAAAAATAAAAAAAATCCTGCTGTATATATTCTGTCAGCTCAAAATTACATTAACCTTAATCAACCCGAAGAAGCTGTAAATATATTTAACAAATCACAGGAATATAATATTGAGGACTTTGAATTATTCTTAGCCTGGGCTGTTTCTTTGACAAAAATTAATTCAACACAAGAAGCAAAACTTAAATTATATAAAGCATTGGAATTAAAACCGAATGATTCCGAGGCTCTTTTCAGGCTGGGTTTATGTTTTTATAAAGAAAAAAATCTTGAAAAAGCTCAAGAATACTTTATTTCTTCTCTTCAATCAAATGAAAAAAATGTAAATACTATATCTGAACTCGGAATGCTTTATTATGAAAAGAAAGATTTTGATAAAGCCATACAAACTTTTCTTAATGCAATAAGTTTATCCTCAGATAGGGCGTACCTTTATTTCTATATAGGCAATTGTTATTTTAAAACCGGAAGATTAAAAAAGAGTATGGAATACTATGCTAAAACAACGGAATACTATCCAAACCACACGGAAGCCTTAATTAACTATACCATGGCTCTTTTATATACCGGCAATACAAAAGAAGCGTTAAGAAAAATAAGAAGTGCGTATCAAATAAACAGAACGTCGGAAAAAGTATTATTAACCTACGCAATAACATGCCTTAAATCAGGTTTAAATAAAGATGCGATAGAAAAAGCGGATTGTCTGCTTTCAATAAAACCTTCTGACTTAAATGCAAAATTTATAAAAGCAAACGCATATATAAATCTTAATATGCCGAACGAAGCTTTAGATTCCCTGTCCGACATTGAAGAAAAAGACCAAAGTTTAAAATTATATATACATTTATCATATTTGGCATATAAAATACTTGTAGAGACAAATCCCTCGAATTATAATGAAAGCATGCTTAATTTCTATTCGGAAAAAATAAACTTTAATATTGATGAAAATGAAATAAGCAGTTACATTGGAGAAACATTAAATTTTAACAAAGGATAGGTAAAAGTGGGAATAATCGTACAAAAATTCGGAGGTACATCGGTAGCCGACCCCGCAAAAATACATAATGTTGCTAAAGCGGTAATAAAAGAAAAACAAAACGGGAATGACGTCGTCGTTGTTGTTTCGGCAATGGGACATACAACCGATTATTTAATAAAATTAGCAAAAGAAGTTACTGCTTCCCCTAACTCAAGAGAAATGGATATGCTTCTTTCTACGGGAGAACAGGTTTCCATAGCTCTTCTTTCAATGGCTATTCAATCTCAAGGATATAAAGCAATAAGTATGAACGGTCAACAAGTGGGTATTATTACCGAAAGTATCCATTCAAAAGCCAGAATCGTGGATATAAAAACCGAAAAACTTCAAAAATACATAAAAGAAGGAAACATAATAGTAGTAGCGGGATTTCAGGGTGTTACTCCGGATGGAGAAATAACAACCTTGGGAAGAGGAGGTTCAGATACTTCCGCAGTAGCTATCGCTGCAGCTTTAAATGCCGATAGATGCGATATATATACCGATGTAGAAGGTGTATACGCTACCGACCCGAGAATAGTTCCCAATATTAAAAGAGCTGATACAATCTCATATGAAGAAATGCTTGAACTTGCAAGGGTCGGAGCAAATGTTTTACATCCCCGTTCAGTGGAAACCGCAAAACAGTTTAATGTCCCCTTAAGAGTCCGCAGTTCTTTTAATCTTGATAATTTAGGTACTTTAATTATAGGAGTTAACGATATGGAAATATACAAACCCGTTGCAGGTGTTGCTGCAGATACTTCTCAAGTCAGAATCCTTATTTCTAATCTTCCCGATATCCCGGGAACAGCTGCCGAGTTATTCGGTGCTTTGGCAAAAAATAACATCAGTGTTGATATGATTATTCAATCTCTTGCAGTTCAAGGTAAAAACTCTATTGCTTTTACTGTTAATGCTGATGATTTGGATGAAACCTTAAAAATATTGGATGCTGAAAAAGATATAATTAAAACGGCTGATGTTTCCATTGATAAAGATATTGCAAAAATTTCAATCGTTGGCGCAGGAATGGTTGACAGACCCGGAATTGCTGCCGATATGTTCCGCTCGCTCGCTAATAAAAATATTAATATTAAAATGATTTCCACCAGTGAAATTAAAATAAGCTGTCTTGTTGAAAGAGAAAATTCAAAAGAAGCAATTAAAGCACTTTGTAAAGAATTTGAACTGGAAGCTGACGAAATTGCAGCGGTTAAAGGTGATTTACCTAATGTATAAAAAAAGAGGTTCTTTGAAATTCAAAGAACCTCTTTTTTACAATAAATTACCTTCTATACTGTCTATTCTGTGATGTGCAGACTTGGTTGACTGTTCCACTATTGCCATTCGTTCTATCAATGAATTATGTTTATCTTGCTTTTCCTCTAACCGTTTAATTTGAAGTTCAATAAATTTAATACTCATAGCCAGACCGCCTATAAAAACACCTGCCGATACAACATTAATAATAATTATTATAAACAGTTCACTTGTTATTGACATTTCCAGCTCCTTTTATTCAGCATTTGAAATACATCCACGCACCAAGACATTATATTAGCTTTTACAACATTTGTTCCCTGCTCTTTTATTACGTGTCTGAATATTAATGATGTTAATCTCCTGTATTCCTTTACGCTCATTTGATGCTTAAGAACTTCTTCAAGCATATAATATTTAAACTCAAGCAAATAATCATGGAGCATTGAAGCTATTAAAAAATCATTATCACATCTGGAACCTATAATCCGCCAAAATAAACGTGGAATATCAGCTCCGTTCCAAGTATAACCCGAAAAAATCGTGAATGAAAACGTCCTTTTTGTTGTACTTATTTTTACATCCGTTGAATTATTCAGTTCAAAAGGGTACTTCTTTTTGTTTTCTATTACCTCTTTTATGTCCGTTTTTAATATTACCCTTATTCTCACATCGGGAACAGTTGAAAATTCAATATCCTTTACTTGCTCTTTTTTCATACTATTTTCCTTTTTCAAGAAATATTTCATCCAACTGTTCAGGGGTTATATTAAATTCAGAACACATCTGATTTAACAAAGGATTACCTCTGTATACATATTGGCAATAGTTTAATTCAATTTCCACACGGCTGTCAGAAGATATTAACTGCTTTATTTGCTCCCAAGCAGCCCCCAGTTCAATAACGGATAATAAAAAATCTCTGGGAGTCATTTTTAAACCGTCAATGCGCTTCCTCTCCTCTATTTTAAGTTCTTCTTCCGTATAATGAGGACATTTTTCCTTTAAATACCAATTACCGTCCGTTTCGGATTTTTCCACATCCTCTATTTTCATTCCGAGATGCTTATAAAATTCTTCGTTTGTCCCTTCTGCAACATCACACAGCCCTTTTTCCTCATCTATAACTTTTGAATACTTATACATATATTACTCCTTTCAAGGGATAAAATTTTATATATCTGTCCGAATTATTTACCCCGCCGTCAAATTTATATTTTGTTCCTTTCACTAAAGGCATCCATTCTTGAATGGCTAATACATCAGTA
>CANPZP010000045.1 GCA_947589115.1 Candidatus Gastranaerophilales bacterium
ATTTCATTGCTCCCGTAATATTAAAATAGAGAGAAAAAAAACGATTTGTCGGATATATCGGACTATATACATCTTTATTACAGCATTCACATAGATAATTATAAACGTATGGAAGATAAATACAACATCCCCCAATTTGAACAATATTAGTTCTTCTTTTTCCCTGTTTAAATTCGTTTTAAGCGGGGGAAATTTTCCTGCAAGAATTTAATCATAATTGATTATAAAAATTAAAATTAAAAGGAGTTAAAAATGTTTTAAACAATTTTTAACTCTCTTTTATATTCGCTTTTTCATTATCAATAAAAAATGCGTTTAATAAATCCGCATTATTTCGTAAATTTTTAACAACAGGCGCCAGATTATAACATTCTTCAATCTCCAGCTGATTACATACAAAATAGTCGATAATGACAGCGATATTATAAACATCCTCCGCCCATTTGCTGATTTTTTTGAACTCTTGCTCGCTGATATTATATCCGCCAACTTCTTTCATATTTCCTCCTTATATCAGGAAACACATTAGCTCCAAAGATATCAAAAAGCATTCAAATCTTTACATAGCAACACATTCGGTTGATTTCCTACTTATTGTAATCGATTAATGTTGATAACCGAAAGGAGCATAATATGGCTGAAAAAGATTATCAATTATACGGAACAAAGGTTTTAAATTTAAAAACTCAAGAAATTGGCTTACTGATTTGCATTTGGAAAAATCAGTTCGCTGATAAAACAGTTGATTTTGCTACTTGTGTAGACAAAACCGGTATACGGTACAATATTGAACTCGATAACATTAGAGTCTTTGAAGATGATTTTGAAAAATAAACGAACCCGAAAAACTTTGAATATGACTTTATCTGAATTTAAAATACACTTTGCAAAAGAGATTAAAACTGCATTTGAAAGTTATAAACAAACAGAACTGGCAAAGCCATATTTTAAGATAAAAAATATTGATGAAAATGATTTTTATTTTGACTTGCAATGGAACTTCAATCATCATGCCTGTTCTAATTGGTATATTGAATGGTTATAAGTAATTAGAAACATTTAAACTTATTGAAAAATTTTATGGTAACATATAAAAGTAAGGGGAATTTATTTGATGTTGGATGTAAAAATATATGTCGAACAATTAAATAGAGTGGCGTTAGGTTTATTAAATAATTATCTGATAAATCTAAAATTTAACAATAAAATTAATGAAGATGATTTGCAGTATTCGTTAATTACGATTGATAGAAATAAAAACCTTCATTTTCAAGCTTACTTATTTGTAGTAAAAAAAATATTTAATTATTACATTAATCGCTATATAGATAGTAATATTAGTAAATATTTGTTTGATAATATTGAAATTTTTACTAAGTTTTCTAATTACTATAATTTTTCAATAGACGATAAAGTTATAAAAAATATCATTGTTAATGTAGCAAAAAACGATATATCGCAAATATTGGAGGCTCTTCACAATAATTTCTTAAATACTGAAATAACACTAAAAAACGGAATATTCCAATTTAGAACTTCAAAAATAAATTCTAAAAATACAGGTTCTGTATACACAAGAACTGATATTTCAAACGAAATTTGCGAGAAAGCAATAAAAAATAAATTAGTAAAAATAAATATTTCAAATGATTTAAAATTGCTAGATTTTGGCTCGGGAACAGGGCGTTTTTATTTTGAAGCATTAAAAATATTAGAATCTATAACATCTAAATCAAAACAAGAACTTATATTAAATAATTTATATGCAATTGATATTGACGAAGTAGCAATAAATATATTGAGATTGAAAGCTATAAGTTATTTCGAAAGACTAAATATAAATACCATAACAACATTATTCAAAAATATTCTATGCAAAAATATGCTTATTAATCAGAAATTATCATTGTTTGAAGTAAATAATGATTTGTTTAATATGAATTCAGATTTTCAAAGTGTTATATCCAACGGTGGTTTCGATATAATCGTTTCCAATCCACCATATGCGGTCTTGAAAGTAAATAAAAAAGATAGCAAAAAACAAGCATATCAAAAGTATTATGATGAATTATTTGCAAAAATGAATGATGAAATCAATTATTTTAATAATTCAGAATATTATCAATATTCAACCGAAGGAATGCTTAATTATTACAAACTATCGATAGAAATGATGTTAAATCTTGCTAAAAAAGATGCCAGTTTTGGAGTAATATGTCCTGCAACACTTTTTACTGATTGTAGTGCTAAAAAATTACGTAAACATTTGTTATTAAAAAATAAGATTTCAGAAATTAATTATTATCCTGAAAATGCTAACCTTTTTGACAATGTATCTCAAGCAACTGTAATTTTCTATCTTATAAAAGATGGGAAAACTGCTAATATAAAGATAAAAATTAAAAATGAGTCATTTACAGTTAGTATTAAAGATATAGAAAAATCCTTTTCAAACTTAGAAATTCCGTATATAAATAAAATTGGATGGGGAATTTTAAATAAACTTTCAGGATTCAAAAAATTAAAAGATAATAATGGTATAAGAAATAAACGAGGAGAACTCGATTTAACTCTATACAAAAATTTTATTACAAATACTCCGACAAAATTCCGTTTAGTTCGTGGAAATATGATTAGTGAAGAAAACGGTATTATAGATAAAAATAACGAATTTGTTTTAGAAGATTTTGTGAATAACAAATCCGACGATTATTTAAATAATGACTTTAATCAATCAAGATTGATCTGTCAGCAAATATCGAACATTGACACATTAAAAAGATTGAATTTCACAATCTCGGATAAAAATGATATTATTGCGAATTCTTGTAATTATTTGACTGTAAAGAATAAAAACTCTATAAAGTCATTATTGGCAATTATGAATTCATATCTGTTAAATTGGAGATTTAAAATATCAAGTGGGAATAATCATATCAATAATTATGAACTTGATGAACTTCCAATATTAGAGTACAATCAAGACTTTAAATCCAAAGATAAGTTAGATTTAAATATTGAAATTTGTAAAAAATATACCCTTACAGATGAAGAAACTGAATATATTCTCAGAGATTACTATAGTAAAGAAGTGCTATCAGATAAGTTAGGAGAGTTGGTTAATGTCTAAAAAGAAAAAATTATATAATCACATATCTCCTACATTTAGCGAACTTGAAAAAAAAATGGTAGTTTGTATTCCTCCCGGAGGTAATTGGAAAGATATACCGGAAAGCATTCCTTCACAAAGACTCGCACAGATTCGTGAAAGTGGTGGCAGAACCACATATTATGGAAGATTGAAGAAAGATGCTCCGAGTTATACTATATCAACCTACTTTAACAGAATGGGAAATGGATGCTTTATACATCCATCACAAGACCGTTTAATATCAATTCGTGAAGGTGCAAGATTACAATCATTTCCCGACAACTATATTTTTTATGGGAGTAAAACCTCCCAATATAAGCAAATTGGGAATGCTGTTCCACCGCTTCTTGCAAGAGAAGTTGCAAGTTTATTAGAACCATATGTTAAACATAAAACTTTTGTTGATTTATTTGCAGGTGCAGGTGGAATGTCATTGGGTTTTGCAATGCAAGGTTTTAAATTGCTTGGTGCAATCGAAATAGAAAAAAATTATTTTGAAACATATAAAATGAATCATCCTGAATTGGCAGAAGAACATTTAATAACTGGGGATATCTGCTTAGAAGAAAATAAACAGAAACTCATTAAAGGTTTAACAGAAAAACCTGATGTTATTGTTGGTGGTCCGCCTTGTCAAGGATTTTCTACTGCTGGTTGGAGAAATCCAAATGACAAGCGTAATCAGTTATTTAAAGAATTTGTGAATATTGTAGATAAGATAAAACCTGATTTCTTTGTTATGGAAAATGTCCCTGGAATTCTTACTATGAGAAAGGGGGATGCTTTTAAAGAAATTATTGAATCATTTGAAGAAATAGATTACTTCGTAAACGAACCTATTAAGTTAAATGCAGAAGAGTTTGGAGTTCCCCAAAAACGTAAAAGAATTTTTATAATAGGTTCTAAAAATGGAGTTGTTATAAAACAACCAAAACCTCTTTTTTCGAATGATTCTAATCTTCCTAATCCAATAACTGTCGAAGAGGCAATTTATGACTTACCAACATTGGGTCTTGCTGACGGAGTTTACTGCACAGAATATAATTCAAATCCTAAAACACCATATCAAAAACTAATGAATGGATTAATCAATTTCAACGAATTCATCCAGTTTATGGGCAACAAAAGCACTTTGTGTAATGTTAGATAATTCTTCAACAATAGAATTCATTATTATTTTTGCATCTTTATCTTTCTTGCAGTCTAAATGTTTATACAAAGTTTTAAGATATTCTACTATGTTGTTATTTATAACGGTTTTGACTTTTCTATTGTCCTTTTCTTTATAATTTGCAAGCTCCTCAAAGGAAATTCTTATATATCTTAGAGCATTACTTCTCTTATTCGCAGAAGAACATTCTTTCGTTATAGGTATATACGTCCTTTTATCCATAGGATTAAAATTAGGAAATTTATGATCAAAATATGAATATTCAGGGTGTAAATATGTTTTAAGAAATTCCCTATAACCATTTTCATAGATATCCGAATCAAAAGAAGTTTGGGAATGTGATGATAATTATCACAAAATAAAGAGTCACGACATAAAGGATTTTTGCAAATGGTTAGATGAAATGTACAAAATTCAATTGCCTGATTTGACATTCAGGGATGCAATTGGAAGATATACAAGAGTATACGGGAAAGAAAATTGCGATGAAAAACATCCGCTACATTCTTCCCCAAAAGAAAAATCCGAGAAAGCTACTTATGCTATACTTAAGTTGTTTAATGAATATATGCCGATAAAAGACGCACAAATTCAAGCAGACGCTATATCTGAAAAACATAAAACATATAGTGATGCTCAAAAATTCAATCTTATTATCAAAATTACAAAAAGCGAATATAATCAGAACCTTAAAAGAATAGAACTTATAAAAAAAGAAATATGCAAATTTTCTAATTTGATAGAAAACCAGATAATTGGAAATGATCCATCTATTTCTGAGGAAGCATTGCATTACAAAAATCTTTTATTATCAGCTAGACGTTCACAAGGAAGTTTAAAAGCAAAATATAATGTCATAAGTAATAATCAAGACTATAAATTTCCTTTAACAACTAATACATATGTAGAATTAAGCAAATATTTCCCAAATATAGAGTTAAAGAATATTGAAAAAGTTGAAAATTTCCACAATAAAATTGCCGGAATTTTTAAAGAAGAGTTAACAGAAGAAAAAAATAGGTTATGGCAAGCTATTCAAGAATATGATGCAAAAATAAAGTCTTATGAAGATACTTTGCGAAAATTATTAAATAATGAAGACATTCCCCAAAAAGTTTTGCAACAGCATGCAAATTTATTAAGAGAATTAGATATGCTTCAAAAGCAAAATTATGCTTATTTGCAAGGAACGGAATTGAAAGAAAGCAAAAAAGAATGTCTTGACCTATTAAATAACTTAAAAACTAAGCAATTTTTGATAGTACAAAATAAAATTAACACAAAAATGGCCTCCTTAAATGATTACATATATGCTGGCATATATAATTCTCCTTTGCTATATTTCACAAATAATGGTTCTCTTCCTGATATTTATACAATCTCTGAAAATCTGTCATAGAGATGCTTGTATCTTTCAAGTTTTCTGTGTGCCAAACCCATTCCGATAAAAATTATTGGGCAGCCAGTTTCATCATGAATATCTCGCAAAGTTTCAATAGTTTTGTAGTTATTCATCAGGTAGTCAATCTCATCAATAAAAATCACCTGCGGATTTTGTTTCAGCTTTTTAACCACAATATTAAAATTATCCGAAGTCAAAAACCTTGGTATTTCATCAAGTTCTTTTACCATTTCTTCAAGCAGCCATCTGCCTGTCATAAGATTCGATGCTCTTAAATAAATTCCGTCATATTTGCAAGATAACCATAATGACGTCTGTGATTTTCCAAGTCCCGGCTCGCCATAAACAAGCCCCATTTTTGGAATATTTTTTGGTTTGCTTATTAAATTTTCAACAAGTCCGATAAAGTTTTTCACATTTTGAGTTTTAACAAAAATTTTATTCATACAATAATCTATACTCCTTTGTTTGCTTAAACTGTTCTATCCACTCGTCTTGCGGATTGTGGATTATCAGGTATTCATACTTTTCTGAATTATTTTTGAACAGCGTTTGAACCCTTTTTGAATCCGTTTTGAACGGCGTTTGAATTTTGGTAGGCTCTATTTGTGTTTCGAGTAATTTTATATCCTCACATTGAAGATATTTTTTTACCGATTCAACTGTTTTCTTTTTTAGTTGTCGTTGTCTTACAATTTTCTGCTTATAATCCTCATAGTCTTTGATATCCCCGAGTAATTTTGCCATCGGATGGGTTTCGGTTACTCGTTCTGCCGTACATAAATATTCACCTTTCGGGGTAAATACTTTTATACTTGTCAGATCAAAAAGGTTGTATTTGATTAAAACTTTGCTTTTAAATCCATACAATCTTTCATCAAAATAGTCGCAGTTTAAAAACCTTATACCGTTTCTTTGAATTGTTTTAACTTCAGTTGCAAGCATCAAATTATCAAGTGTATTTATATCAATATTTTGTCTTTTTCGTTCTTCTAAAACTTCAGCTATTGTTTTATCCGGAGCATTCGGACATGGTTGGGAATTTTTGAAATTCAACCACATATCAATCATTTTTATTGTTTCTTCTATGGTCGGAATATATTCGTTGTGCCAAGATTTGTGTAGTTTTTCATTTCGCATCATATATGCAGGTTTATTAGCTATGCTGCTTCCGATATAACTGGGAAGTAACTTTTCAAAACCTTCCTGAAATTCTTTAAAAAATCTTTCTATAACTTTTGCTCTGGCATTATATGGTCGGGCAAATACTGTTTCAATTCCAAGTTTTGAATATAATCCTTTGAAGCCCAGTTCCGTAAATCCTTTATCATCAGTAAAATACTTCGCTCTGAATGCTCTACCATTATCTTGATAAACAACTTTCGGTATCATATCAAGGTTAATTATTGCGTTGCGAAGTGCACTTGCGATACATTGTGTATTTTCTTCAAGCATAATTTCATAACCGACTAACGCTGTTGATTTCCAATCCAGAAATCCGACAAGAGTTGCCCGGCAGGGTTTGCCTGTAAATGGATTTATTACCTGAAATGCTAATTTATGGCCATCGGCTACAAGAATATCTCCGACTTCTAGCAAACTTGCATCACGTTTTATATAAGGTTCGACTTTATCAGATAAAGCTTTTTCTCCGTCACGAGCGAGAATCCATTTGTCGTAATTGTTATCCTTAAACCATTTTGCGTAACGTCTGAACGTAATATCAGCCGGGATAAAATCTTGCCCATGTTCTTTTAATTTGTATTTTGTTAATGCAATGGCTTTACCAATAGACAGTCTGTTCGGGTGTAAAAGCAAACCCATAAATATTTTTATTTCTTCATCATTAAGTACAGTCCGATAATCATTTACACTGCTATATTTATATTGTGGCAAAAGTTTTGTATAATCTTCTGTTCCGTTTAGCATCGCATACCAGCGGTGCAAACTTCCACGAGAGATTTTACCTAAAATCTCAAAAAGGTAAGAATTTGAAGTATTATGTAATTTCACAAAATCATAATCAGCCTGAAGTTTATTTTGAGATTTCTTTCTAAACTCAAGCCATTGATGAATAATATCTAATCTTGCGAGTGCTATTTGTTTACATTTTTCGGGTGTGAAGTTTGTCATAATGAATTACCTCACACACATTCATCACTCACCTTTCGGAATAAATCAAGTCCCAAATCTCAATCTCAGAGACATTTCGACACATATCAAACTAAAAAATAAATTATTTTTGCACTATGTTGCACTATTCTGCACTCGCTAATAGTTAAACGCCATGCTAAACAGACCCTGAAATCAGTTCAGGGTGACAAGTTTTTGGTGCAAAACAGTGCAAAAAATGGGACAAAAGTGCAAAAATAGTCCGGCAAATCTCTACACTATAAATCTGCCTTAAACTCCCAATAACACGACATCATAGCCGATATAAACGCATCCAAACTGTCCTGAAAACCTATATTAAAAAAGCCCGATATTATTGGGCTTTTCATAATTCGCGCCTGGAGGGATTCGAACCCCCGACCTTTTGGTTCGTAGAAATTGTCCATATCTTAACTGATTTTGACAAATTACAACTATTATTGCATTTGACACGTTTTTTGGATGTTGGTAATAATTAGTAAAATTACGTAAAATTACACATCACTCCACAAATATTACACAAAAAATTTTTAATGGTCAATAATAATACAAATCTTACATTTTGTTGAATGCCCAAAAACAGCTCTATGACTTAAAAATACAAATAATACAAAAAATACAAAAAGACTTTTATTGTTTGATGTTTATTTATGATTTTAAATTTAAGTTTGGCTAACAGGAATAATTTAAAAATCTGTATAAATTTACGACAGAGGTGTTATATTGCTTTGCTATTATTGTTTTTGGCACTTTTAATTCAATGAGTTTTAAAATATCTTCTTTGTGTTCATCAAGTTTTGATTTTCCTTTGCCTTTTGGTCTGCCAAGTTTTATACCCATGGCTTTTTTAGCAACAAGAGCTTCTTTTGTTCTTAAACTTATTAAATCCCTCTCAATTTGAGCTACAAGAGCAAAAATCGTTGTTGCAACCGTTGAGGTTATGCTATCGTCTTTATTTGAAAAGTTTTCTTTTAATGAGTAAAGAGCAACACCTTTTTGTTTTGTTATTTCTATAACTTCAAATATTTGCGTTATCGAACGGGCTATCCTTGAAAGTTCAGGCACAATTAAAACATCTTCTTTTTTCATCTTTTCAAGTAATGCTCCGAGTTGTCTATTTTTATAGTTTGCCTTTCCGCTAATTTGTTCTTCTATAAATTCGACATTGCCAAGTTTTTTGATGTTTGCAAATTTCAAAATTTCTAACTTGTTTTTGTCTGTGTCTTGGTCTGTTGTGCTTACTCTTAAATAACTGTATGTTGCCATGGGCTTATTCCTTTCATTTATAAATTGTCTAAAATTCGCTTGTGTCAATCGAAAACCGAATTTTTATATTTTTATTTTATACATCTGTTAATCAAAAACCAAGCCGTTTTGATTGATAAATTTACCTAAGGTAAATGGTCATTTTCGATTAATGTTTTTATTAAATAAAGGAAAGTAAAATGGACATAAAATATATTGATAGGCAAATTGAGCAAGAAAACACAAGACATAAGCAAGAAATATCAAGAATTGAAAAGGCTAAAACAAATGAAATCGAACTGCATAACAGAAAAATAGCACTTTTAAAATCTCAAAAAGAGTGTATTAAACAAAATTCTAAACTTGAAGAATATCAAAAAACACTGGATAAAGCTATAAAGTAATTTAATCCTCGTATGCTTTTATTTCAAATATTTTAATACCTTTATCAGCCTTAATAATACGTCTTATGTATCTTTTATCTCTTTTGCTTTTCATAATAATTGCAACTGCGGGCTTTTTACCTGTCATTTTAGAATAATACAAAGATTGACCGATACTTTCAGCCCATTTTTTAGCCCAATCAAATTCTATTGCGTATTCATCCCCAAGACAATCTATTCTCGTATAATCTTTTAATT
The DNA here is from genome assembly GCA_947589115.1 of Candidatus Gastranaerophilales bacterium. Lineage (GTDB taxonomy): Bacteria > Cyanobacteriota > Vampirovibrionia > Gastranaerophilales > Gastranaerophilaceae > Avigastranaerophilus. Next base: position 9,762 of record CANPZP010000045.1, read on the forward strand.
GAAATTCAATTTGACCCTCGCAATAGGCATTAACGTAATCTGATTCTTTGTAATTGTGCTCTTTTGTTTTAATCATAACGGGCACATCAGTTTTTATCGGGCACTCACTTGCGTATGCTGTCGTCATATACAATAAAATTAAGGGTATTGTTAATAATTTGTTCATTAATTCTTTAGTTATTTATGGAAGCATAAGAGCACAATGTATCAAAATAAATATCTCCGTTTTCTTCTTCGTTAGGATGTGTTACACCTAAATGACCGTCAGGATAGTGTTCCCTCCAGTATTTATGTATATTATCTTCCGATATAAATTTGCCTTTTTCGTCATAGAATTTATAAATAGGAAATTCAAGTTTTTTGACTCCGTTTTCTTGTTCAACATCACAAAAAGCTCCTGTTTCTATTGTTTTATAGACAACATTTTTCTTTATTTCTTCTTCTTTTCTATTTATTAAATACTGTTTAAAAGTTCCTTTTATATATGTATCTTGAATTTCAACCGAATTAGGGTCAAAATATAGATGTTGTGCAACTTTTTCCCATTTTTCGTTCACTTCTATTTGGTCTATCCTTTTTTCATCTTCAGTGATTTTTTCTTGATTAAGTGCATTTTTATACATTTCTTCATACCATGGGTCATTGTTGTTATAATCGGATAAGAGCTTATAAAATTTTGAATTCGGTTTAAAATTATTTTTTTGAAGTTCGTTATAACAATTTTGAACTGCTTTATATTCTTGCGTGTTTTTATCAGCTGTTTTTAAAAATTCTTCATATCCTTGTTTTTGTTCATTGCTGATTGAATTTGTTTCATAATTAAAAAAAGTATAATCGTTATAAATTATATTCGATGTTAAAAATCTGACAGATTTTTTTATATTTTCGTCCATGGCAAAACTTGGGTTATCAGATATAAATTTTTGCCATAGAGTTATTTCTTTTATTATATCTTTCTTTTCAACGTGTACCGCAAACCCTATATCTCTTTTTTTACTGTTTTTGGATAATTCTAAAAATTCTTGCCAACTTTTGTTTAAATATTTTGAATATCTGTTAAAAATATATTCATCATTCAACCAAACACAGCTCCAATCGTTGATTTCAAAACCAATTATGTCGGTTTTTGGTGTCAGAACATAATCATCTGTTATATTTAAATCATCCACATTCATATTGCTTATAAGGCTTAAGAGGTTTTTATAAAATATTTCAAAGACCTTATTTGCTTTATTTTTTGGTAATTTTGAAATTATTTTATAAAGGTCATTATCCTGTTGTATCAATGTATTTAACATTTCAGCCGAATTCATCTGCTTAATTTGAGATTGCTCAACAGGCACTATTAAACTTGCTAAATTGTTGTTATAAGTTATATAGGCAAAACATGAAACGCCCGCAATCATTAAAACCACAAACAAAGATAACGATATAATAAAGGGTTTTGATTTAATGATATTTTTTGTTTTGTTATTTGTCAGCAATGTTTCTTGCTCTATTTCTTCGTAATCTTCTTGTGCTTGTTCTTTATTATTTAATTCTGCACCGCAATTAGTGCAAAACTTTTGATTTTCTTCTATTTCTTTTCCGCAGTTAGGACAATTCACGTATTTCTTTCCTTCCATTTTTCATCGTTTAATACATTAAAACAAACAATATCATCGGTTTAAAACCTTTATTGTGTATCTGTTTTATACTCTTATTTGTTATTTAACTTCTTTTGATAAATAAATACAAAAAGCATAAGTAAAGCCAATGATAAAATATCAAAAATTATCCAAAAGTTAAAGCGAAACATTGATTTAATTGTATAAACATACTGTGAAATATATAATATTGCGCATAAAATATATAAACAGCAACAAAATAGACAAGTTATTAGCGCTCTTTTTATTATACCCCATTCCATTTTTCTTGTTTTTCGGTTTTTATCCGATAAACACAAGTAAGTACAATAAATTCCAAATAAAAGCATTAACAGTATAATTATAGATTCTGTTCCCAGCCAGGAAGCTATTGTACCGTATAGTACCGTATTAACAATATTTATTATGTAAAATAAATATAACCAAACTGTTAGAACACACGAGATGAACACGTTACTGTTTAAAATATTTAAATTACGAGTCTTGTAATTTTTTATCAATATTAATAAACTGATTATTGCGAATATATTAATGAAAAATGAAAATCTGCCATATGCAATAAGATGATTGTTTATAAGAGCAAAAACAGAAATAATTAAAACAACTAACAAAGATAAAACGGAAATAATAATAAAGTTTGTTGTTGAAAAAAGCCTTGTTAAAAAAACATTACTGCTTACTAATTTGCAACCGCAATTTTTACAAAATTTTTGTTCATCTTTTAATTCTTTTCCGCAATTTGGACAGTTCATAGTTTTCTACCTCGTTAATTTAGTTTTGTTCCGCATTCTTCGCAAAATTTATCGCCGTTATTATAAGCTGTTCCGCATTTAGGGCATTTTTGTGCGATTTCTTCGCCTGAATTTGTTATAGCTAAAGAATGTGCAGGAGCATTATTTTGTGCAATAATTGAAAGGCTTTTTGACATTGAAACAAAACTGTCGTGCATACCCAATAACAAATAAAGTATAAAATTAGACATAACAACAATAATAAATAAAACAATAAAAGTTCCAAGTCCGGCAATAAACCCTATACCGCTATTATCAAATGTTGCAACGGCTCCCCCGACAGCAAAAGAAATAATAACTGTTGCTATGATTAGTATTATAACGCTAAAATTGATAAAAAATCTGCCAACACCTAAAATAAAATTCTTCATAACATCTCCTTATAATTTGCTACCGCAATTTGTACAAAACTTTTGATTTTTCTTAATTTCTTTTCCACATTTCGGGCATTTGATTGTTTCTTCTGACATAATTCATACTCCTTACTTGTTATTTTCTTTTTCTAATCTTTTACCCTCTGACCAGAAGTACACATCCGCTAATTTCATTGGAGGGTATATTAAACTGCTATTTTGTAATTTACGTTTTTTATTACATTTTTGTTTTTTCCACCATTGCACAAGAGTATTAAAACTCTCTTCATTGTAAGTTTGGCAAATATGATTTTCTTTTTTTGTGGTTTCATTATGTTTTCTCAATGCAGTAATAAAATATCTGTCATAAGCTGGTACACAACCAAACACACCCATGAGAATTTTCGTGATTAATGTTTGACTGGGAGTATTTTTATCAAAATAATTATTAACAATATCGTTTGCGTTTTTTAAATCATCCCATGTTATATCGTCAGTCCACAGATTTTTACAGTTTGTAAGCAGCTCTTTTATCAAATCCTTAAATACTGTATGGTCATAATTTCTAATAAATGCCGAACCTCTATACATACCCCAACTCGCTAAATAAAAGGCAAGCTGTAATGCCGCAGCTTCAAGTAATGTTTCATCATTTAAAATTTTATTACGGTTATTATAAAAAAATGTATAGCAGTTTTCCCATGATAAATTACTATGATGTTTCCGCGATTTTAAATCATTAAAGTAATTATTTAAAATACTATCTAAATCTTGTAAGATACCTTTCATTCTGTCATTCCATTTAATTTGTTACAGTTAATTAGAATAATCGTTTTACATTTTATCTATTTTGTA
>CANPZP010000046.1 GCA_947589115.1 Candidatus Gastranaerophilales bacterium
ACATTTTGTATAAAATGTGATATACGAATTTAAATTAAGGCAATTTTAATGAATATTATTGGAGTAATACCGGCAAGATATCAATCTACAAGATTTCCAGGAAAACCGCTGGGAGATATTCTTGGCAAACCTATGATTTGGTGGGTTTATCAACGAGTAAAAGCTGTAAAAGAACTCGACGAAGTTTATGCCGCTGTTGATAACATAATATTAGCGGATGCATGTAAAAAATTTGATATCCCGTTTATTATGACAGAAAATAATCATCCCAATCATATATCAAGAATTTATGAAGTTTCAAAAAAAATTCCTGCTGATTTTTATGTTTGTGTAAATGGAGATGAGCCTTTAATTGATTCAAAATCAATATCTGTTGTGATTAATTATGCTAAGAAAGACAAAGCATATTTCACGGGTGCTTTCAGATATCTCTCTGATGGTGCCGAAACAATTGATATTGGCAATATTAAAATAGTTACAAATGAGAATAACGAAGCTTTATATATTTCAAGAAATCCAATACCGTTTCCAAAATCATCATTAATGTTTAAATACAAAAAATATGTCGGAATTGAATGTTTTACAAAGGAAGCATTATCATTTTTTGTTAATACAAAAATGGGGAATCTTGAACAGATAGAAGATATCGACCATTTAAGATTCATTGAAAATAAAAAAACAATAAAATTTATAGAAGTAAAATCTGATTCTATATCTGTTGATACTCCAAAAGATTTAGAAAAAGTACGGATTTTAATGGGGGGGGGGAAGAGTGAAAAACTTGACCTGATAACTAATAAGCTAAGGAAGGCAGTTGCATGAAAAGAAATCTAAGGAAAATAATTGGAGTTATTCCTGCAAGATATGAATCAACAAGATTTCCAGGCAAACCCTTAAGAGATATTTGCGGTAAACCTATGGTTTGGTGGGTATATCAACAAATAAAAAAAGTCAAAACTTTAACGAATGTTTATGTTGCAACTGATGATGAGAGAATAATAAAAGCTTGTGAGTGTTTTAATATGAATGCAGTTTTAACAAAAAAAGAACATAAAACCCATTTGGACAGATTAGCAGAATTTGCCGATATTATTGATGCTGACTTTTATATAAATGTTAATGGTGATGAACCTTTAATTAATCCAAAAAATATAGCAAAACTTATTCCGAGTAGTGATGTAAATCCGAAGAGTTTTTATATGGCAAATGCTATGACTAAGATAAAAAATCCTATTGAAGTTGTTGATAATTCAAGAATTAAAATAACTACTGATAAAAATAATTATGGTTTATATATGGCAAGAACTCCTATTCCATATCCAAAAGGTGATAGCGATTTTACGTACAAAAAATTTGTAGGAATTCAGTGTTTTAGCAAGTCTGCATTAAATTTTTGCAAAATAAATAAAAGAGGAAAACTTGAAAATACAGAAGATATTGACGAATTCAGATTTTTAGAAAATGGTGAAAAAATTAAATTTGTTGAAGTTGATGCTGACTCTTTTTCAGTTGATACTCCAAAAGATTTAGAAAAAGTGATAAGAATAATAAGCAAAAATAAGAAAACTCCCGGGGGGGGGGATTTTTAAGTGAAGTAAATACTTTTATTCATGCTCGGAGAAATGCAGCATGATAAAAGCCTTAATTCCTGTTCGTGCAGGTTCAGTGAGAGTAAAAAACAAGAACATAAGACCATTTGCAGGGTGTAATCTATTGAGTATAAAAATAAAACAATTAAAAAAAATTAAATCACTTGACGGAATTGTTGTTAATTCTAATTCCGACGAGATGCTTGATATTGCAAAATCATTAGGTGCAGAAACTGTTAAACGCAGCGAATACTATGCCTCTAATAGTGTACCTATGAATGAGGTTTATAAAGATTTAGCTCAAAATTGCGAATGCGATACTATTGTTTTTGCTGATGCAACTAACCCGTTAATTGAAGATGAAACTATAAATAACTGTATCAATTCATATTTCATGAACATTGATAAATTTGATTCTCTTGCAACTGTTAATAAAGTAAAACTATTTATGTGGTTTAACAATAAACCTTTAAATTATGATGAGAATAATAAACCTAAAAGTCAAGACTTACCTGATATTTTATCTTTAAATCATGCTTTAGCCATTATCCCCAGAAATTTAATGATATTAAAGAAAGATATTATCGGATATAGACCTAATTTATACAATATAAACGAAATCGAAGCCATTGATATAGATAATGAAATAGATTTTGAATTTGCAGAGTTTATGTATAAAAAGTATAGGATGAGTGAATCATGAAAAATATAAAAGTTTTAGATTGCTCATTAAGAGATGGCGGATATGTTAATGAATGGAATTTTGGCTTTAAAAATTCAAAAAAAATAATAAATGAATTAAATAAAGCGAATATAAATTATATTGAAGCAGGTTTTCTACAAGATATAAATTATACAAAAGACAAAACATTATTTAACCAAATAAAACAAATTAATGAAACAGTATCGAACGAAATTACATCAAAAATTGTTGCAATGATTGTTTACGGAAAATTTAACATAGAAAAAATCATTCCTAAAACAGGTGAAATCAAACTTGATGCAATACGAGTTACATTTAAAAAAAATGAAATTGATTCTGTTTTTAAATATTTAGAAAAAATTAAAAATTCAGGGTATCAACTTTTTGTTAATCCTACAAGTATTGAATCATATTCCGATTTAGAATTATTAAACTTAATAGAAAAAGTGAATAAACTATCTCCTTATTGTTTTTCAATTGTGGATACAAAAGGTCTTTTAAAGGAAAAAGATTTATTGCGGATTTATTACAATATTGAAAATAATTTAAACTCAAATATATCCTTATGTTTTCACTCTCACAACAATTTACAACTATCTTTTTCAAATGCACAGTGTTTAATGAAAATTTGTACAAACAGAGAACTTATAATAGATTCAACTGTTTTTGGTATAGGTAGAGGTGCAGGAAACCTTTGTACGGAATTAATTACTCAATATATTAATGATAATTATCAAGGTAATTATGATATTATTCCGATTTTAAAGATTGTAGATGAACAAATAAATCCTATTTTTGCTCAAACGCCATGGGGATATTCCGTTCCTTATTATCTTGCGGCAACTAACCATTGCCACCCTAATTATGCAAAATATTTGGTTGAGAAGCAAACTGTACCCGTTGAAATAATTAACCGATTATTACACAAAATTCCCAATGATAAAAAACCTTTTTACGAAGATGATTTGATTAAACAAATTTATTTAGATAATTTTTCAAACCCTATTGATGATACTGAAACTATTAATTACTTAAAAGATTTATTGATTAATAAAAATATTCTTGTTTTAGCTCCGGGAAAAAGCCTAACAAAAGAAAAAGATAAAATAACTAAGTTTATTAAGAATAAAAAACCTTTTGTAGTATCGCTTAATTTTATTCCTAAAGATTATAATGCTGATTTAGCATTTATTACAAATATGAAAAGGTTTGAATCGCTGGATGACAGTTCAATTCCGCTCATAATTTCGTCAAATATTACAGGATTTTCCCAAAATACAAAAGTTATTAACTATTCATCATACTTAAATAATTCAATAATGTTTGATAATACCGCTTTAATGTTTTTTAAAGTATTAAATAAAATCGGTGTAAAATCAGTCAATATAGCAGGTTTAGACGGTTTTTCAAATGTACCTTCCGAAAATTATGTCGAAAATAGTTTAATTAATAACGCAAAAGTTGATGAATTTGATAAAAGAAATGAAATAATGGCTATAGAACTTAAAAAAGTATCTGAATATATTAAACTAAATTTTATCACAAATTCCTTGTATAATCCCCCCCCCGACACGAAGAACATAATCTCTTAATAAAGCATAGCTTTAGAAATTTATATAAATATATTAAGCTCAGACTTCAAATTGCTATAAATATGAAGCCCTGTTTTAAAGTGCTTGGAATTACTTATTTAAAAAGGTTTAATTTACTAAATTATTTGGAGGTGCTATGAAGAAAACGGCAATTATACCTGTAAGATATAGTTCAAGCAGGTTTGAAGGAAAACCAGTAATTTTTGAATATTTTAAATTGAGGACTGCATAGTATGGGAAAAGTAATTAAAGCACTTATTCCTGTTCGTGCAGGCTCAGTGAGAGTAAAAAACAAAAACATAAGACCATTTGCAGGGACCAGTCTATTGGAAATAAAAATAAAACAACTTAAAAGAATAAAAGAATTAGACGGAGTTATAGTCAATTCCGAAAACGAGGAAATGCTAAGTATTGCCAAAAGTCTGGGCGCTGAAACGGTAAAACGGGATGTATATTATTCTACAAATACTGTTTCACCGAATGAATTATATGTAAATATAGCAGAAAATTTTAATGCGGATATAATGCTTTTTGCAAATGCAACAAATCCCTTAATTTCAGACAAAACCATATCTGATTCAATTGCACTTTATAAAGAATTAAAAGATTATGATTCATTAAATACCGTTAATTATGTAAAAGAATTTTTATGGTTGAACGGTAAAGCACTTAATTATAACCCTGATATTAAACCAAGAAGTCAGGATTTACCTGATATTGTTGCAATTAATCACGCAGTTAATATTATAAATAGGTCGTTAATGATTGAACGACGTGATATCTTCGGCTATAAACCCTATCTAAAAGTAATTGATAAAACAGAAGCAACAGATATTGATGATGAAAATGATTTTGAATTTGCGCAGTTTATGTATAAAAAATTAGGGAGTTAAATATTGGAAGTAAAATTACTTGATTGTACAATGCGTGACGGCGGTTATTTGAATGATTGGCATTTTGGAAATGATACTATTTTAAATATTTTCAGAAGGCTTGTTAAATCAAATACCGATATTGTAGAAATAGGATTTTTAAATGATAATTATAAATTTAACCCTGATTACACAATTAATCCTTCAACAAGTTCTTATGATAAAATTTTCAAAAATGAAAAAAAACATAATACTTTGGTTAGTGCAATGATTGATTACGGAACTTGTTCCGTTGATAATATTAAACCGCCTGATTTTATTGACATTATAAGAGTTATTTTTAAACAACCAAAAATGAAGGATGCTATTGATTTTTGTTATAAATTAAAAGAAAAAGGCTATAAGATATTTGTAAACCCTGTATCAATAACATCATATTCAGATAAAAGTATGCTTGATTTAATTAAACTCGTAAATAATCTTGAACCTTATGCGATGTCCTTAGTCGATACGTACGGCTTGTTGCATAGGAATAAATTATTTAATTATTTTTATTTATTGGATAATAATTTAAAAGAATCCGTTAAAATAGGTTATCATGCACATAATAACTTTCAACTGGCTTATTCTAACGCAATTGAAATATCAAATATAAAAACAAAAAGAGATATTATACTTGACAGTTCTTTATACGGAATGGGAAAATCCGCAGGTAACTGCAACACGGAACTTTTAGCAAATTATCTGAATTTTGTTCATAATAAAAATTACGATATATCAGAAATATTGAATATTATTGAATTAGAAATATTAAAGTATCAAAAACTCGTTAAATGGGGTTATCAAATAACATATTTTCTTGCAGGCTCAAACTCTTGTCATCCTAAATATGTACAGTATCTTGAAAATAAAAATATGTTAAGAATACAGGAGATTAATAATATACTTTCTCTAATAGAGGAGAAGAAAAAATTATCGTATGATGAAAATTATATTAAAGAACTGTTTATTAACTATCAACAAAAATATGTTGATGACAAAAATACAATAAATATTTTAAAAGAAAAACTTAAAGATAAACAGGTATTATTAATAGGTCCGGGTTCTTCTTTAAAAGATGAATATTCAAAAATTATTAATTTTATCAACAAAAATGATTTTGTTCTGTTTAGTGTGAATCACATAAATAAGCTTTTTAAAACAGATTATATATTTATAAGCAACATAAAAAGGTATGACCAATTTGTCAATTCTCTGCAGCAATCTAAAAACAGAACGAAAGTAATAATTACAAGCAATATTAATTTTAATAAAAATACTAAGAATTATATTGTTAATTATTCAAATCTTATTTCAAAATCCACAACAGTAGGTCAATCATCCTTATATATGGCTATAAGATTATTAATAAAATTGAATGTAAAGAAAATAGTTTTAGCAGGTTTTGACGGATTTTCAAAATATACAAACAATTACTATGATTCTACTTTACAGTTTAATAAAGACAGTAATGATACTTACGAAACCGCAAGAGAAATATCAAAACAAATAAACAAACTTGGTAAAAATGTAGAAATAACATTTTTGACAAAATCTGACTATCAAAATTAATATATATTTATGTTATACTTTAATTTGTTACATAAATTGTCCAAGGTATAAACTAAACAAACGTAAAACGAATAAAAAAACATTAGTTTTTGTGATAAGGTTATAGGATTTTATGTAAAAGATTTAAAGAAGATTAGCGAATGACAAAAGATTAGGTGGAATAAAAATGAATCAGTGTAATACAGATTATATTATAAAAGAAGAATTAGATGATGATATATCGCTAAATTTAAAGAAAATATTTTTTGCAATATGGAACAGAAAGTTTTTAATTATAAAAGTTTTTATTACTGTTTTTTTGTTAATGATATTATCAACATTTATTATGCCTAAAAAATATTTAGTTGATTCGGATTTATACATTAATAAATCAAACAGTTCAAATATGGCAGAGATTAATCCGTTTTTTATATCAGAAGTTGGTACAGGCAGCGGGATGGCAGCTATGTTATCCGGAGGAAACGGGGTTTTATCTAACGAAATAGAACTTATACAATCTCCGCTTGTTATTGATAAAGTCATAAAAGAAAATGATTTAAGGGTTAAAAAGCTTTTTGGAATAATCAAAACAAAAAAATACGGTCAATATGTAAAAACTGAAAAATTTATAAAAAAACTGAACATTGAAAACAAAAAAGGGACGAATGTTGTAACAATCAGTTATAAAAATAAAGATAAAGATTTAGCTTATAATGTTGTAAATTCAATTATAAATAATTATATTCAATTACATAAGGAACTAAACACGGAAAAATCCCAAGCTGATAAACTGGTCTTAGAAACGGAATACAATAGAGCTAAGACTGATTTAGATAAAAAAATGAAATCAATAAGCGGATTACCGTCAAATGCGATGGCAGGTGCAGGTAATATCACTGCGATGAGTGCATTTTCAAGGTCAGCGCAAAGAGCTATGTCTAATATACAGGGACAATATGTTTCAGGAATTAAATCAGAAATTGCATTAAGGGAAGAAGCAGAGAAAGTAGCCGAGCTTGCTAAAAAACTCGAGTGGGCTAAATTAGTTGAAAATATGTCTGATACTTCTAATGTTATTATACTTAAAGAACCGCAAAGACTTCAGGAGTTTGAACAAGATTCACCTAAATTATTTACTAATATTCTGCTTGGAATAGTTTTTGGTTTTATAATTTCTCTTATTGCCTTAATAATCAAAGAAATCAACGATAAAAAACTTACATATTCAATGCTGGGAAATGAAATTATTTATAACACGGATAAAGATTTTATTGATTTAAGGTCTATACTTTTAGCAGAAAAGAATAAAAAAATATCTATAGTCGCATTTGAAGCTTTAAATGAAGCACTAATAAAAGAGTTTCAAAAATTTAAAAATATAAATTACGTGAAAGCCGATATATCGGAAGAATTTGATATGGGAGTTGAAGATTCGGAAGAGGTTATAATAGCAGCCGCAATAGGGCAAACTGATTCCAAACTTTATAAAAGAGTAAAACAACTGTTAGAGAGAATGAATAAAAAGGTTATAACAGAAGTTTTAGTATAAGGAGAAAACAATGAGAGTTGAAAAGCAATCAACGGTATGGCAGTCAAACTCAATGGGGATATTTGACGGATTAAAGCTGGCTGTCAATAATTTTGTTATTGACCAAACAATTAATTATTTAAGCCATAATTTTAATAAACAAAAGCTTATAAATTTAGCAAAAATATTTGAGAAAATATCTGGTTCAAAAGGCGGAATCAACCATGCCAGAAGGATGCAATGGCTTTTTGAGTCTGAACATCCCCATCTTTATTGGTGGAAAAAGATTTTAACCGAATTACATCCCAATTGCCGTAACAAGTGGATTAAAAACTTTTTTGTAAACGGATATTACGGTGATAATTTAAGAAAGCGTTCCGAATTTAACAAAAAAAACGGATTTTTCCCTCCGACCGTGTTACTTGCGAGCATAACAAAGAACTGTAATTTCCATTGTAAAGGCTGCTGGGCGCATGAGTACGATGTCAGAGAAGATTTAACGAAAGAAAAATGGAGAGAAATCTTTACAGAAGCCCGTGATATTATGGGTATTCATATATTCCCCATCGTAGGCGGCGAGCCATTTTGCAGAAAAGAATTTTTAGAACTTGCCGAAGAATTTAATGATTGCACTTTTATAACCTTTACAAACGGCTCACTTATTACCGAAAAAACAGTTAAAAAGTTACAGGAATTAGGGAATATCCAACCTATGTTTTCTTTGGGCGGCATGAGAGAAAATACCGATAAAATAAGAGGTGAAGGCTGTTTTGACATGGTTATGCAAAAAATGGACATGCTCAAAAAAGCAGGTATTTTCTTTGGAAGCTCCATTACCGTTACAAAAGAAAACTGTGATGAAGTTACATCTGACGAATATATGAAAATGTTATCAGATAAAGGCTGCCTATGGAGCTGGTTTTTCCATTATGTACCGATTGGAGAAAACCCTGATGTTGATTTAGTACCGGATGCTAAACAAAGACAAAAAATCTTAAAAGCTGTGTATAATGCAAGAAACACACTTCCGATGATGACAGTGGATTTTTGGGGCGACGGCCCTGAAATGATGGGCTGTATTGCTGGAGGCAGACAATATATCCACGTTAACCCCAAAGGTGATGTAGAACCATGCACATTTGTACATTTAGCAACACATAATGTAAATAACTGCACGCTTACGGAAGCTTTGGCAGCTCCTTTTATGAAAGCAATCAGAGATGGTATTCCTTATGAGGACGGCAATATGCTAAGACCTTGCATGATTGTTGACCGTCCTGAAATGCTAAGAAAATACTATGAAGAATTTAAACCCTATGAAACACACGAAAAAGCCGCAGATTATTTAACGAATCCCGAAATTAAAGCAAAAATCGATAAATATTCGAATGACGTTAAAAATATTCTAGATGATGATTGGAAAAATAATCTTTGGATGACAATATTCCCTCTTGTCGGCGAATACTATGTAGACAGAGATAACTTCTGTTCAAAAGAGAAACCGATTTATAAAGGGCAATGTACACTCTGTTCAAAATAAACTGTCCGAAAAAGATATAATGCTTTATTAAGGAGCAGTTAATGAATAATGTTGTTATAGTTTCAAATTTTTCAGCAGGAAGAAAAAAAGCCGTAAAATACAAGAAAGATATCCAAAAATTTCTTATAAAAAAACAAGTTTACTTTAGATTTGTTGATATTGAACAGCTTAATAACCTTGATATGAATAAATTTGATACTGTTCTTGTTGTCGGAGGTGACGGCACCATAAATAAAGTTTTGCCATATCTCATAAACACGGATAAAATTTTAGGCATTATTCCAAGCGGAACAGCTAATTTACTCGCTTCTAAATTAGGAATAAACTCTCTTTCAAAAGCTTTAAAGACTATAGAAAAAGGTAATTCCCGAAAAATTGATATAATGTTTGTAAATAATAAACCTTCAATATTAAGATTCGGATTGGGATTTGATGCTGATATTATCGGGAAAACACCGCAATCATTAAAAAATAAATTCGGTTATTTCGCATACTTTATTGCGGGTATTATTTTTGCATTAAGGCTTAATAAAAAAGAATATGATGTATTAATTAACAATAAAAGCATGACTTTAAACGCATCTTGCCTGATTATTGCAAATGCCGCAAATATGTATAAAAATTTCTTTTCCGTTTCAAATAATTCAAAATTAAATGACGGCTTTTTTGACGTATTTATATTAAAAACACAAAATCCTTTATTACTTTTCTTTCAAATAATAAAAATAATGTTAAATTTAAGACACAATGATTCAGTTACAGAATATATAAAAGCTGATAATGTTAACATTAAAAATAAATACTGCCTGGCTCATATAGACGGTGAAAAAAGAAAATATACTCAAGATTTAAACTTTACTATCCAAAAAGAATCCCTAAATGTCTTTACCGATAAAATATAATTTTTTGTAATATTTCTTAATATTTAAAGCTTTTTTATTAAAGTTTTTTAAAAAGCTGCCGAAAAAAGAACATGTGTGCAAATAAAGAAAGTGAGAAAGGAGTCACTATGACATCATTTAACGGAGATATAACAGTAAACGGAAATTTTTACTATTATCCAAACGGTACTGACGGAGTAAAAAATAGTAATATTCCGGAAGATGAAAATTTGGATGCAACGGAAAATGAAAATGAGGTAGAAAACTCTCAAAAAGAGGAAGAAACTGAAGGTATATTTAGTGATTTTCACAAAGAAGCTGAATTTGAGAATGAAGATATATCAAAAATTCAGGCTGAAGATATATATAATCCATTAGATGATTTTGAAAAGCCTAAAATCAGCGAACAGCTTGAAATGTTTGAAGATTTAGGAATTGACATCCTTTCTGAAGGTTATAAAGCGGTTAAAACAACAAATGAAGAAGGGGAAGAAGTTGAATATTTCGTAAAAGAAAATGACGACGGAAGTACAGAATTTGTCAGAATAGTTGAAGATGAAGATACAAATGAACAAAAAATTGTACATACAACTAATAAAGAAGATGAAAAAGTAAGTCAAACAGAAATATTCAGTACGGAAGCAGCAGAAAAAGAAGATGACGGAGCAAAAAAATCCGATGAAACAACATCTTCATCAAAAACTCCTGCTCCGGCATCCAAAGATAAAACTGAGTCAGGGACTACAAGCTCTGCAGACGATGAAACTACAGCCGCAGATGAAGCAAAACCTGCCTCGACAACAGAAAAACCTGCTTCGACAACAGAAAAACCTGCTTCAGGAACTACAAGCTCCGCGGCCAATGAAACTACCGCTACAGATGAAGCAAAACCTGCCTCGACAACAGAGAAACCTGCGGCAACAGCAAGCTCTGCAGACGATGAAACTACCGCTATAGATGAAGAAAAACCTGCCTCTGCAGCAGAAAAACCTCAATCATCAGAAGAACCGGCAGCTACAAAAGAAACTGACGAAGCAAAAGCTGATGAGAATGACAAGAAAGTGGAATCTCAAGAAGATGAACTTACTCCGGAAGAATTAGATATACTTGTTGAACAATTACATGATTCAATGAAAGGCGGATTATTCGGCTGGGGTACCGATGAAAAACAATTCTCTTCCATAATGGATAATCCAAACTTATCTTCTGCCGAATTAATTCAAATTATAAATGCATACAATGAAAAATACGGTGACTTCTTAAAAGATGTAAGCAAAGACTTTTCAGGTAAAAAGCAAGATGCTTATGAAGAAAAAATTGCAGCTGCATATATTGAACAAGCCAAAGCGGGAGATGAAAATGCTTTAACCGGTATATGCGAACAACTGCATAATTCAACCGCAGGACGTCTTGGAACAAATGAAGGCTTTGTAAACGGAATCTTTGACAATCTTGATGATGACACACTAAAAGAAATTATTCTTAAGTATAATGATGTTACAGGTTCTGACATAATTAAAGATATTAAAGGTGATTTCTCCGGGAAGAAAGGAGAGGAACTTATTCAAAGAATAAATGATATTATATTATCATAATTAAAACAGTCATAAAAGAAGGCAGTGTTAAAGGAACTCTGCCTTCTTTTTATTGTGTCAGATTAAATAATAATATATAATAAAATTGAGGAGAGTTTAAGTATGAGAAATATAAAATCTGATTTAGTATTAATGGTAGGTAAAAATGAAGAAATTTTGTGGAGCGGAAAACCGAATAAAACCTGCTTCCTTTTGGAAGCTGTATTTAATATCATGCTTCCGATTTCAATCGCTTGGTTTAGTATAGATTCAATGGCATTCGGCAGTTTTATGCATCCAAATTCAACGGATACTTTAACTAATTCTATTTCTGCAGTTATGATTATATTCTTTTTATTGCATATGATGCCCGTATGGATGTATTTATCAGGCGTAGTCTTTGCATTTCTCAAATATCATAATACGAATTACATTATAACGGATAAAGCTGTTTATGTTTCAGGCGGAATGTTTGCAAAAATGTATGAAATGAAATCTTTTACGGAGTTATCTCATGTAAATTTGAACAGAGGAGTTTTAGACCAAATGCTCGGAGTCGGAGATGTGGTTTTAATCTGCAACCATGACGGATATAACAGTCGACATTCGTCATATCACGGTATTACATTATGCGATTTAATTGATTATCAAAAAGTCTATAATATGGTTAAAGATTTAAATATAAATACTTATACCGATACTATGTATCCCAATGATTTAAGACCTTCAACTAACAGCGGTTACAGCACGAAATATACGGCAAAAAGAGATTGGGATAATAAGTAATTTTAAACGTATATGAAATATTTTTATTTAATATTAATTTTTCCGATTTTAGCAAATCAGGCTATAGCTCTTGACGTTGTTAAGCCTTCAAATAAAAATTCCACCGTATTTTCAAATTCTTTTTATATATACGGAAGCGTTAAGCCCGAATCCGCTTTAAAAATTAATTCACAAAATGTAAAAATATTAAAAAGAAATGTATTTATTGAAACAATCCCTTTAA
>CANPZP010000047.1 GCA_947589115.1 Candidatus Gastranaerophilales bacterium
CCTTGAAAATCTACTCACCCGACCCGTCAAACTACGGCTCAAATTTTCGCCTTGTTTGTCGTGCAAATCTTGTCGTTCCGATTTTTTAAGGATTTTGCGTAGGCTGAAGCGAAGCGGAATGCCGAAGTAACACCGAAATAGCAAACGACTTTGCGAAGCAAATAGTGAGCGGCTTGAAGGTGTGAAGCAATAATCCTTATTTTATTTAATTGCTCGCAAGTTTCGCGTTTCGTGATTTTCTACGGCTTGCGCCTTGAAAATCTACTCACCCGACCCGTCAAACTACGGCTCAAATTTTCGCCTTGTTTGTCGTGCAAATCTTGTCGTTTCGACCATTTATAAAAAGGCTTTTAGTTAAATTTAAAAGCCTTTTTATATGTTATTAGAAATAAAACTGTCTGTTAAATCAAAATTAGTATGAAAAAACACCAACATTATCTAATGATTTTAGTTCTATATGATATAATCCAAAGAACCTTTTCTTGCAGTTCCTATAGCATATTCATCAGAGGTTTCGGCACCGAGTTTATCTGCTAAAGAACCTTTTCTAGCATATTCATCAGACGTTTCGAAACCAAATTTATCTGCTAAAGAACCTTTTCTTGCATATTCATCAGATGTTTCGTAACCAAATTTATCTGCTAAAGAACCTTTTCTTGCATATTCATCAGATGTTTCGTAACCAAATTTATCTGCTAAAGAACCTTTTCTTGCCATTCCTACTGCATAATTTGAATTTACATTAAGATTCATTTATTTTTCTCCTTACTATCTTGTTACTAACTTATGTATCTAAAAAGTAATTATAGGTGTGGTAATTGATATGTTTTTTTTATAAATTTACAAAAATTAATAAAGTCTGTATTTGTCTTTTACAGGCATACAACTTATGGTTAAGTTATTCAAACGGAAGTATGTATGTTTGCTTATTTTTAAATCGGTCAAAACGGACCTTTATTTTTTTTCCAAAAAAATTTCAATCTTAAGATTTATATATTAGATGTTGTCTATGAGCTTATAAATTATTATAATTATTTTATGAAAAAGTTTATTGTTATATTAATAATTTTGATTTTAACAAATAATTGTTCTTTTGCTAATGCAATTGATGATATAGAAAAAACCAGACTTAATTGTTTGAATACAAATAATCAATCAGATTTTTTTATGGCTGAATGTAATTATCAAGCAATTAATTTATACAATAAAGAAATTAATAAAGAATTAAAACTTTTAAAAAAAATACTAACTAAGGATAACTATAAATTATTATTAGAGTCCAATGAAAGTTGGGAAGCATATATTAAAAATAATAATTTATTATTAAAAAATTTATTTGAAAATCAAAAATATGCAGAACCACATTTAATAAGTTCTGGTATAAAATGCCAAAATTCAAAACAATATTTAGAAAAATTAATTACTATCCGAAAATATTCAAGTGAAATAAACAAATAATTTATATTTAATAATTCTTTTCTATATATTTATCTATATTATTTAATCTGTTAATCCAACCATTATAATTTTCATTTTGTTGAGGTATATTATTTTTCATACGCTCATAATGTTTTTTTCTAAGTTCAACAAACTTATTATAATCACCATTTGCTTCTTTATAATATTTTTTTGCATAATATGGACCATGATTAACTGCAGCATCAAAATACATTAATGCCATACCTTTATCTTTAATTGAACTGGCACCTGATTCTTTCCAAAAATAATCATAATATATTTTTGTTGCTTCTCCTTTAGTTATATTTTTTACATTTTGAGTCGGGAATTTTTTGTCGTCGGTTTGTCTTTGTTACAAACACAATGCCGGTTTTTGCGGTTGGAAGTATGTATGTTTGCTTATTTTTAAATCGGTCAAAAACGGACCTTTATTTTTTTTCCAAAAATTTCAATCTTAAGATTTATATATTAGATGTTGTCTATGAGCTTATAAATTATTATAATTATCTTATGAAAAAGCTTGTTATTAATTTATCTATAATTTTAGTTTTTATATTTAATTGCATCCCTTTATGTTCAAATAAAGCTTTAGCTGAACTGCCAACTATGAGTGAAGACGAATTATACAAAATACATATTTTAAGCAGAATAGATGCATCTGATAGCCCTGACTATGTTAAAAAATTTGCTTATGAAAATGACTGCTTTAAAATAATTAAACATTATTATTGGAGTTATGAGCTTTTTAAAAATAAAGGCGGAGTGTATTCTTGTATAAAAGATAAAAAAGTACAGTATATTTACGATTACGATAATAAACTTCGATTTGCCAGATGGTACGAAAAACGTAAATTTAGAAAACCTGTTTTTGAATTTTAATTATTTTTTCTGGTTGTTCGTTTAGATATTTGATTCATTACTTTTAAATTTAACTTTTTGTCATCAACTCGTAATAATTTTGGCGGGAATGGTTCTTCTTTCCAATCAAATTTATATTGAATTCTGCTTAAAAGTTCTAAATCACGCTTTATACCTATCTGTGGGTCATAAAATTTTAATTGATTATTTTTATCTTTGGTTACAGTTAATATATGAGCTTTAAAACGACCGTCATAACCTTTACCCTTCCATTGAAAAGCAAAAATATATCTTTCTCCCTGACCTACAGTACTATCAAGCCAATTTATACAATCCAATTCATTTTTTGCTTTACTTATTGTAAATTCAGGAGTTTTTCCTGTTTTTGGGTCAATAAATGCAATATTGGGTCTTTTCCCCAACTCTCTTTTTATATCACTATCCAAGCCAATATTTACTTCTAAATCATAACCTCTGATTCTGGCTTCTGCTACCGCAACACAAGCCTGACAGTTCACCTTGTATGTAATATTTCCAAATGCATCATAATTAGGGTTTGTTCCTTTAACCGCATCTTCTATAGACATGGAATTACCCTTCTTAATTCCTGCTATCTCGTCAGTTACAATAGATGCAGCAGCTCCCGTAGATATTCCATCATGTTCATTTAGTATATCTTCTCGGGATAAATTTTCATTATTATAATTTCCGAGTCCTTTAAAAATATCATCATAATTTGTTTCTTTATCTTTCATTGTCGGATATAGAATATCTTCTCGGGATAAATTTTCGTTATTATAATTCCCGAGTCCTTTAAAAGTATCATCATAATTTGGCTCTTTATCTTTCATTGTAGGATATAGAATATCTTCTCTTTTTAAAGAATTGCTATTTGAACCGCCTGATGATGCTCCTCCGTTTTTAAATGTAAATTTACCCTCATCATCCCGTGGATGCTCACTCTCGTCCCATGTTGCCATTTTTATCTCTCCTTCTCTTGACTTATGTAACCCCAACAAATTAACGGTTTTATTAATATCTATTTTTTCAAAACCATTATTTTCAAGTATTACACCTAAAATTAATAATCTATATTTTCAGTATAAATCTTTTTCACAACTTTTCAAGATATATCTAATAAAAATATTATTTTGCTCAATTCCAAATATAACCAAAATCATGATAAATACATGATTTCAGATATATGTAAAAATTTCTTAATATTAATATAAAAATTAAAACTTCTCTTATTTCCTTTTGAATTATTATGAAAATAATCAGAATATTTATATAATAAAATTAATTGTTTTTTCAAAATAATCATATTGTCTGTTAAAAGAAATCAAACTGAGTGTTTATTTACAGTTTGCACCCTGAAAATCTACTTGCCCGACCCGTCAAACTACGGCTCAAATTTTCGCCTTGTTTGTTGTGCAAATCTTGTCGTTCCGATTTTTTAAGGATTTTGCGCAGGATGAAACGAAGCAGAATGGCGAAGTAACACCGAAATAGCGAACGACTTTGCAAAGCAAATAGTGAGCGGCTTAAAGGCGTGAAGCAATAATTCTTATTTTATTTAATTGCTCGCAAGTTCTCACGCTTCTGACAACTCTAATTAAAATTGTAATGTTGAGGTAGAAATCCAACTTACATCTCTGATTGTTTATTCCTTGCTTAAAGATATAATAAATGTTAAAATATGGTTTATAAAGAAAGAAAAGGAGAAAAATATGGGTAATAAACAGCAATTCTACCCCCCCCCGTGGCGGAAAAACACTTGCATTTACTTTATCTGAGGTATTAATAACTCTTGTAATAATAGGAATAATCGCCGGATTAACAATTCCGGTTTTAATACAAAACCATAAAAGAGTTGAAACGGCAGCGAAATTAAAAAAGTTTTATTCCGCACTTTCGCAAGCCGTAAAACTTAGTGAAATAGAACGGGGTATTCCTGCTAAGGAGTTTTACCATGGCGGTTTTTCTGAAGATGCATGGTTTTCATACATACAAAAATATATTCCGCTGGGGGAAGAATTTTATATAAGTGATGATTATTCTGACTCTGCCAAGATGTATCCGCTCAATGACGGAAGTGTAATATCACTAATGCAGTATTGCGAAGAAGGAACTTCAGGACACTATAGCGGAAGCGGATTTGAAATAGATGTTAACGGATTAAAAGGGCCTAATAAAAAAGGAAGAGACAGATTTAAGTTCTGCCTTGTAAAAGGTGGTGGCGTATTTCCTGATTTTAATAAAGTTATTTTCGGCAATCTTTCAGGTGCCAGACTAAAGCAAAAAACTCCTATAACTCGTGAAGAGTTATTGAATGACTGTAAAACTTCTTCCGATACGTGTATTTCTTTAATCATGTATGACGGGTGGGAAATAAGAAGCGATTATCCTTATAAGCTTTAAATTAGCATACAGGTTTAATAAATAAAGCTCTAAAGGCATTTAAAATACAAATAATCATAACACCGACATCGGCAAATACCGCAATCCACATATTTGCTATACCCAAAGCGCCCAATATTAAGCAAGCAAATTTAATTCCGAGTGCGAAATAAATATTCTGTTTAACTATACTTAGAGTATTTTGGGAGATTTTAACAGCTTGGGCAATTTTAACGGGATTATCATCCATAAGTACAACATCAGCGGCTTCAATTGCGGCATCAGACCCCATTACGCCCATGGCTATTCCTATATCGGCTCTTGAAAGAACGGGGGCATCATTTATACCGTCGCCGACAAATGCAAGTATATTTTTCCCGTCTATAAGTTCTTCTGTTTTTTCTACCTTATCAGCGGGTAATAATTCGCTGTAAAATTTATCTATACCCAATTTTTGAGCAACAGCTTGAGCAGTTTTATTTAAATCACCTGTCAGCATTATTATATTTTTTATTTGAAGTTTTTTAAGCATTTTTACTGCTTGTTCGGATTCAGGTTTTATTACATCAGAGATAACAATATGTCCCGCATATTTTCTGTTTATGGCGATATGAATTATTGTACCTGTCAAATGACATCTTATAAATTTCACATCATATTTTTCCATCAGTTTTTCATTACCTGCAATAATTTCCATATTATCAATTTTGGCAATAACTCCGTTACCGCTGATTTCGTTTATGTCAGAAACTTTAGATAAATCAAGCGGTTTTTTATATGCGTTTCTCAGGCTTACAGCAATCGGATGAGTGCTTGCACTTTCCGCAAGAGCTGCATATTCTATTAATTGTTTTTCATCAATTTCATTATGATGTACGGCATTAACCTGAAAAATTCCCTGTGTTAAAGTACCGGTTTTATCAAAAACTATAGTTTTCAGTTTAGATAACGATTCCAAAAAATTTGAGCCTTTAATTAAAATACCTGCTCTGGATGCTCCTCCGAGTCCCGCAAAAAATGACAGGGGAATACTCACAACCAAAGCACAAGGACAGCTTATTACGAGGAAAGTTAATGCCCTGTAGAGCCATTCACCCCACAATGCGGGTATATTTAAAATTAACACTCTGAAAATCGGTACAAATAATGCAAGTGCTATAGCTGCAAAAACCACAAAAGGTGTATATATTCTTGCAAATTTTGATATAAAATTTTCGGATTTAGATTTTCTCGAACCCGCATTTTCTACCAGTTCCAGTATTTTTGACACGGTTGAATCACTGAATTTTTTTGTTGTTTTTATTTTTAATAGTCCGTTTTGATTTATTGAACCTGAAATAACTTCATCATTAACTTTTACTTCTTTTGGAATACTTTCGCCCGTTAAAGCTGAAATATCAAGGAAAGAGTTTCCTTCGACAACTACCCCGTCAATAGGAATTTTTTCACCGGCAAAGACAATAATTACAGAGCCTATAGCTACATCATTGGGGTCAACTTGTTCAAATTTACCGTCTTTTTCGATATTAGCATAGTCAGGTCTAATATCCATAAGTTCAGATATACTTTTTCGGCTTTTGGCGACCGCCACATTTTGAAAAAATTCTCCTATTTGATAAAAAAGCATAACTGCAATAGCTTCAACGTAATCTCCCGTTTGACCGTGAGCTTCTTGATAGAGTGCAAGCGCTATTGCGCCGAGTGTTGCAACAGCCATTAACAGGGATTCATCAAACGGTTTCAAGTTTTTTATACCGTTATAAGCTTTCTTTATTATATCATACCCGACTATAAAATAAGGTATCATATATGCAATAAATCGTATTATTCCTTTAATCGGGATAAAATACAGTCCGATTAGAAGAACACTTGCAGCAACTATTCTTATCAGCATCTTTTTTTGTTTTTTATTCATTTTCAGACCTTATTTTTTTAGAGAAATATTTCGCAATCTTCTTCAACTTTCTTACAATTTTTTAATACGGATTTCATAACTGTTTTAGAGTCAGCACCGTCAGAAAATTCCACTTCCATTTTTTGCGCCATGAAATTAACAACCGCATCTTTGACCCCGTCTGTCTTTTTTGCCGCTTCTTCCATTAAATTTGCACAATTTGCACAATCTACTTCAATTTTGTATGATTGTTTCATTTTAAATTCTCCTTTATATTATCTAATCTGTTTTGTAACGATTTTGAGTATTTTAATAAAATATCAAGGGTAATTTCCAATTCTTTTTTACTAAACTGTTTAAAAAATTTTTCGTCTTTATTACACCATATTTCGTGCATAACTAAATGTTTTTCAAAGACTTCTTGTCCCGTTTGGGTCAATTTATAATAAATTTCTTTTTTATTATTAGAACTCTTATATATTTCTATCGATTTTTTTAATAATAATTTTTTTATAATTTTACTTATAGCAGCCTTAGTTAAATTCATATTCTGCGCAATTTTAGTTACGTTTGGGTTATGAGTTTTTCCGATACAGTCTATACAATGCATTTCGGTATATGAATAGTTTCCCAAAACATCTCCGAATGCTTTTTTATAGAGAACATCCAACTGCTGTGTTGTTTCAAATAGTGTCAATAATGTATTAAATATTTTCGTATGCATAATCATATAATATTGTTAACTAGTTAACAATATTATTATGTAACATAAATTTGAATTTGTCAAGCCCTGATAAGATTTTAGATATTACAAGATTTAATTGATTTAACTATATCATCAGTAATAAATTTTTTATCAATTTTATCCAAATCAAGCATTTGACCTATTTTTAAGTCTATTTCTTTGCTGTGAAAATTCATGCAGCCGCCTGTGGGATTAAATGTCAATTCACCGCAGTAGATTTTTCCGTTAATATTATATAAATCTACTCTGACAAAGGGAAAATCCTGAGCGAAAGTTTCTGATATTTCAATCATTTTTTCAAAATTTTCAGGTTTTTTTATTTCTTCTTTATTCAAAATGGGATGAGCACCGTGTTTTAAATCCAATATATTCCAATTTCTGTCTAAAAAAACCAATTTATTATCAAGCTCACCCATTGCATCTAAGCCTACATACAGAAATTCCATTTTGCCGTTAAAGCAGAAAAATTTATAATCAAATAAATGTCCGTCCATTTCTTCAATATATTTTTCGGCAATAATTCTTTCTTTTATTAATCTTCTTTCTGGAACGATACAGGAGCAATAAGTATCGTTATTGGTATTAAAAAGCAATTTATTTAATGAATATTTTAATTCATCTTTATTCAATTTTGACAGGTTATCAATTATTTTTACACCCGAGGTTCCCCCGGATATAGTATTTTTAAATACCACTTTTTCGGGAAGTTTACTAAAATCAATATCATTTACATTGTCCCAAACTCCCAATAAAGGTATTACATATTCTTCTCCCGCTTTTTGGGCGAAATATCCTTTTGCTGTATATTTATCGGCGCATATATTTTCCAAAGGATTGAAATAGTTATACTTTAACCAATTTATTTTTTCATTAAACGTCTTAGGATTTTCTAAATCCGGAAAGTATCCAAGTGCCCTGTAAAAGACATCAGACATGTATATTTTAAAATCACGGGTTGAAAAATTATTAGCATTTGTATATATAAAATGCGGGCCCTTCATAATATTATTTATCATACTTTCACATTGAGGCAATTTTCGTTTAAATTCTTTTTTATGGTTTGTAAATTTCAACTTAAATCCGAAAATGCATAATTCTTTTGTAAAATCGTTTATTTTTTTATTATAAAAAAGTTTCATATTCCCTCCGACATTACCCGATTATTTTCTCTTAACTTTTTTAATCTTTTGTTAAGATCGGTAGAAAAGTTTTATGTCAGTAGATTTCATGATTTTGATATTGTTGAAAAATTAAAACTTAATTTTAAATTTTTATGTTATTATAGGAATATTCTTAAAAAAAGAAGGTTTTAACAAAAGATTAATATAGTTAAGAAATTTAATTACATTTTCCGTAAAATTATTATTTTAATTCATTATTTATTATCGGAAATCGAGGTAATTAATTTATATAAATGATATTTATAAGCAAAAAATATTTTATAATTGCAATATGACAAATATCAATGATTTAGAATTTAAAGGAAAGTGGCGTTCCTATCAGCAAAGGATATTAAACGAACTCACTTATCATCTTACGGATGATAAGTTAAATATTGTGGCTGCACCGGGAGCGGGAAAGACGACACTTGGGATAGAAGTTTTATTAAGATTAAAACATCCCGCACTTATACTTGCGCCTACAATTACCATAAAAAATCAATGGAAAGAAAGAATTATTGATAATTTTTTAAATAAAGAGCCGGAGAACGGATTTATAAGTGATAATCTTGAGAATATCGGGGTAATAACCATTTCCACGTATCAAAATATTCATTCAATATACAAAGAAAAGGGAAGAAAAGAGAAGTTATATAAAGATTTAAAAGAGCATGGGGTTAAGACTCTTATTTTAGATGAAGCGCATCATTTAAGGACAGAATGGTATGCAACGCTTTATAATTTATGTGAAAATTTAAGAAGTGATACATTTAAGGTTGTATCTCTGACAGGGACACCTCCATATGATGTTGCGCCGTCAGAGTGGGAGAATTATAATTCATTATGCGGGCCTGTTGATGCGGAAATCTCAATACCCGAGCTTGTTAAAGCAGGTGACCTTTGTCCTCATCAAGATTTAATATATTTTTCAGATTTAACAGACAATGAGAACAAAGAAATTGAAGATTTTTTACAAAGGAAAAAAGAGTTTTTCAAATATGTTAAAGATTCAAATGATGTATTATATTCGGTTGAATCTTCACCTTTTGTTGAGAATATAGAGGAAAATACTGAGCTTATATATGAGAATACCAATTTTACAATATCTCTTATTTCATACCTGTTAAGTACTGACAATTTACATATTGGAGCAAGGATTCTGGCTGAATTTTTAGAACTTGATATTAATATAATTCCAAAGTTTGATGATGAAACAGCCGAAACGTTTTTTGAAGGTATAACAGGACAATTTAAAGAGTATTTTAAAAATTCATTGTTAATAAAAAATAAATTAAAAGAATATAACCTTATAAAAAACAGGACTGTTGATTTTACGGGGAAACTCAATTTTAAGAATATGTATTCAAGAAGTTTAAATAAACTAAATTCTTTAAAAGAGATTACCCAATTTGAATACGCTAACATAAGCAATAATCTCAGGGAAGTTATTTTAGCGGATTACATCGGGAAAGGGGAATCTGACGGACTTAATATCCTATCCGTTTTTGATAAATTATATTCTTTAAAAATAAATCTGAGTATATTAACGGGGAATCTTATTGTAATACCGGAAGGAGCGAAGGAGGAATTTTATCAAATTATAAAAGAGCGTAATACGGATACAAAGAAAGTATTAACAACACAGTTCAAACCCGGTTATATAAGGGTTGAAGCATATACAAGTATTGATATTGTATCAATCGTAACGGAACTTTTTGAAAAAGGGTATATGAATGTAATTATCGGGACTGCTGCACTTTTAGGAGAGGGTTGGGATTCTCCATGTGTTAATACTCTTATAATAGCGAGTACGGTAGGGTCATTTATGCTATCGAATCAAATGCGGGGCAGGGCATTAAGAATCGACAAGAAGAATCCGGATAAATCATCAAATATTTGGCATTTAGCTGCTTTAGGGAAGCAGTCCGAAGAGTTTTTTGACCTTTTGACGGTACAAAAGAGGTTCAGAACATTTGAAGGAATAAGTTATAACAATACAAACCGAATACAAAACGGGATTGAAAGGCTTGGATTTGATTTAAACGAATGTGACTTTGAAAAATTAAATATTAAAAGTTTAAATTATGCGAAAAAGAGAAATGATTTAAAGCAAGATTGGGAACAAGTTTTTAAGAAAAGTAAAATAACCGAATCGAATATGGCGCCGTTAATTTATGAAGTTATAGAAGGGTCAACAAAGCAAACTTCAATAATTACCTGTTCGATTCCCTCCTGGTGCAGTTTTGCTCAAACAATGATTGAAGCAAGCAGCATTTATGACAATACAAAGAAAAAAAATATATTTAATAAAATAATATTAAAACTGGCTGATAAATTTCATTGGATAGATAAAGATTATAAAAATATAGTTCAAACGAATTATCAGATTTATGTTGAACAAACAATGCTTGAAAATTTTGCAAAATGTTTATTAATAACCCTATGTAATCTTTCGATAATAAAAACTGATTATGAGAAATTAATTTTAAGAGCGGATAAGAAAGCCGGACATGATTTTTATATTACCCTTTTAGGGTGTTCAAATTATGAGCGGAATATTTTTATTAAAGCATTTGAAGAATTATTTAAAATAAATGATAATTACAGATATATTTTAAAACAGAATGACAAATATTTAGGTATTCCATATATAATAGGTACAAAATCAAAAAATGTTAAAATGTTTGTAAAATATTTAGAAAAAGAATTAGGAATTTTTGATATAATTTTTACAAAAAATCCGCAAGGGTATAAAGAGTTATTAAAAGCAAAATACAATGTATGGAATACCTCCGGAATAAAAAACAGCAGAGTTTGGTTATAATTAAGGTGTTTATATGAGTTTATTTAAAAGAATAAGTAATATAATAAGAAGTAACATCAATCATAAAAAAGGTATTGAACCCGAAATAGATATTAATTCATATGAAGATATCTATTATCAGGATTCAAGAGATATTCCCAAAGAGGAGAATCAAGAGGAAAAAAAGTATTATAAAATCCTTGAAGTTGAATACGGAGCAGATTTTAAAGAAATAAAAAGTGCATACAGAAGGCTGTTAAAAAAATATCATCCTGATATGTTTCAGAATCAGCCAGAAAAATTGAAAACGGCACAAGAAGTTACAAGACAAATTAATGAAGCATTTACATATTTTGAAAGGAAATATCTATGAATAATTTAATTATGAGATTATTTAAGTTTATTCAATCTGAGGCTCATGCTTTTCTTAACAGATTTGAAGACCCCGTTAAGCTTATTGAACAAGGCATAAGAGATTTAAAAAAAGACTTTGACGAATCCATGAAAAGTGTAGCGCAGATTAAAGCAATATCAATAGGCGCAAAAAAAGAATTAGAAGTAAAAAAACAAATTGCTTCGGATTACGAACAAAAAGCATTGATTATTCTTCAGAAAGCTAAAAATAATGAACTTGATTCAACGGAAGCGGACAGATTAGCATCGGAAGCGCTCAAAAAAAGACAAGATGCTTTAAATGAAGTGCAAAGGCTGAGCGAAGAAATAAAAAAATATGATTCCTCTTTAAGTGGTATGGAAAAGAAAATTACGGAATTAAAAAATAAAATTAAAGAATCAGAAAATGAATATAATTCATTAAAAGCACGTGCCGTTGTAGCAAAAACAACAAAAAAAGTAAACCAACAGCTTTCCTCCGTTTCTTCCGATTCCACTATGGCAATGCTTGAAGAAATGAAAACAAAAATTCAGGAGGAAGAAAATCTGGCGGAAGCTTATGCAGAAACCAAAACAATTGAAACATCAATTGATGATGAAATAAATAAAGCTATCGGTACTAATCTTGATGTTCAACAAGCACTTAGCGAAATGAAACAAAAACTGATTGCTAATCCTGATAATCAGGATAAAATTGAGGATTTAAAAAAAGAGTTAGATTCATAAATACTATATTAAATTTTGTAACAAATACTAAAGTTTAACCCCCAAATGACGAATACATGTCTATATGGAGTTAA
>CANPZP010000048.1 GCA_947589115.1 Candidatus Gastranaerophilales bacterium
CCAAAACCCAGTATAAGTCCGCCGAATATTGATACCAATATAAGTTCCAGATTATTTATAATACAATTGCCGTGCAAAAGTTTTCCGAACAGTGTAACGCCGAATGCAAATACCATTATTGCCCAAAAGGTTGAAAATACAAACCTCATCCCTAGCTTTTTTATTGCCAGTATTATAAACGGTAAGTTAATTAACACAATAAACAGTCCTAAAGGCAGTCCCGATAATGTACTTACAATCATCGATATACCTGTTACCCCGCCGTCAATTATATGATTGGGTACAAGAAATCCTTCTATGGCTAATGCATATATTAATGCCCCGATTGTAATAAATATATAATCCTTAAAATAATTGCTCATTAAAACCCCGTTAAACGTTATTATTGTTTTGTGAGGCGGCTTTTAATCTTACCATTGCCCTTGTTAACGCAGCATTAGCCATCTTTATATCCTGCTGAGTCTGCGCACTCGATAAGCTTGCTTCCGCTCTTTCCTTCGCCAGCTGCGCCCTGGTTGTATCTATATCTCCTCCGCATTCCGCAGCTTCCGTTAATATTATTGCTTCGTTGTTCTTAAACTGAAAAGCACCGCCTATTATGGAAAATATATACTCTTTCCCGTCTTTCTCCGCTTTTGCGGTGTCTATATCCAACGTTGACATAAACGGTATATGTTCGGGTAGTATCCCAAAACTTCCGTTTACCCCTTTTGCGGTAACAGAATCAACATCATCCTCAAACACAATTCTCTCGGGTGTTATTATTTTAAAATGTATTTTCTTTTCGGACATCTATTTTTCTTTCTATTTCACATTTTCCGCATTTTTAATAACATCTTCAATCGTTCCCGCCATATAAAATGCCTGTTCAGGTATGTTATCGTATTGTCCCTCAATTATTCCCTTGAAGCCTGCTACTGTATCCTCTAATTTTACATATCTTCCGGGAATTGAAGAGAACTGTTCGGCAACAAAAAACGGTTGGGACAAGAATTTTTGAATTTTTCTTGCACGATTTACCGTTTCTTTATCTTCTTCCGACAATTCATCCATACCTAATATTGCAATAATATCTTGTAATTCCTGATATTTTTGAAGAATTTCAAGCACTTTTCTCGCTACATTATAATGCTCTTCACCTATAATTAAAGGATCCAACACTTTACTGTTTGAAGCTAACGGATCGACAGCGGGATAAATTCCCAACGAAGCTATCTGCCTTGATAAAACAGTTGATGCATCCAAGTGTGAGAATGTTGTTGCCGGTGCAGGGTCGGTTAAATCGTCAGCAGGAACATATATTGCCTGTACTGATGTAATTGAACCGTCTTTTGTGGAAGTAATTCTTTCCTGCAATTCACCCATTTCGTTCGCAAGTGTCGGCTGATATCCGACGGCTGACGGCATTCTGCCCAATAATGCCGATACTTCGGAACCTGCTTGGACAAATCTGAATATATTATCTATAAATAATAATACATCTTGCTTTGAATAATCTCTAAAATATTCGGCAGCGGTAAGCGCTGATAAGCCGACTCTCATTCTTGCGCCCGGAGGTTCATTCATCTGACCGTATATTAATGCAACCTTATCAATAACTCCGGATTCCTTCATCTCGTTCCATAAGTCATTACCTTCTCTGGTACGTTCTCCAACCCCGCCGAATACTGATACACCCGAATGCTCGGAAGCTATATTATGAATTAATTCCATAATTAATACGGTTTTACCTACACCGGCACCGCCAAATAACCCGATTTTACCCCCTTTTTGGTAAGGTTGAAGTAAATCTATTGCTTTTATTCCGGTTTCCAATATTTCTATATCTGTATTTTGTTCTATTAAAGACGGAGATTTTCTGTGTATCGGAAGATACATATCCGCTTCTATTCCGCCTGCATTATCCACGGGTTCACCAAGTACATTCAATATTCTGCCTAAAATATTCTTGCCTACGGGGATTTGAATCGGTTTTCCGGTATTTACAACCTTCATGCCCCTTTTTATACCGTCGGTTGACGACATGGCAACACTTCTTATCCTGTTTTCCCCTAAATGTTGCTGCACCTCGGCTATTATTTTATCATTATCATCTTTAATTATTTCAATGGAATCGTTTATTTCGGGCAATACCCCGCCTTTAAATTCCACATCTATTACAGGACCTATAACCTGTGTTATTAAACCCTCTTGTTCAGCGGTTATCGTCATTTTTATCTGCTCCTTAATTTGTTTATGTTTATTATACAATTATAAATAATTTTTGTAAAAAAATATTATTTTTAAGATTTTTTTGTATTATTTATGTTCTTTAACAAAAATACCGTCGGAATAATTACTATTGCTGCAATTGAAAACATTCTGAAAGTATCGGTAAACCCAAGCAGCGTTGATTGCTGTACCAATTGCTGATATATGACATTTTTTGCCATATATTCAGCTTCGACCGGATGTGTAAATTGGCTCATGCCTCCGGCAATTGCGCTTAATCGTTCTTGATATACAGGATTTAAATCATTTAAATGTTCAACTAATTCATATTGATGCATTTGTGAACACCTTGCTATCATAGTTCCCGATATTGATGTACCGATAGCTCCGCCTATATTTTTTAATAAATTTTGAAGCCCGGCTGCGTTTGTCATCTGGTTATTATTTAATGTTACCGCTGACAATGCTATACTAGGAACAAGCGAAAATCCCATTCCAAGCCCTAAAATGAAATTCGGTACGGATATTGAAGGCATTGATATTTCAAGATTTAATTCACTCAGTTGAAATCCCGCTATCCCTATAAAAACTAACCCTAAACAAATTAAAAGCCTGTTGTCTACTTTGTTTGCCAATAATCCGCTTAAAAGTACCGACGTTAAACTTCCTGCGCCTCGGGGCATCATTGTTAATCCGCTTAAATATGCATTGTAACCCATTAATGTCTGCAAAAATTGCGGGAGTATTGCCATTGATGCTAATAATACCAAATTCACTATTACCTGTATTAATGTCCCTATTGAAAAATTTTTATCTTTAAATACATTTAAATCTACTAATGAATCCTTTTGCTTAAATTGGCTTATGAAAAAACATATTGCGCTTATTACGCAGACAATAGCCATCCTTCTTACCCATATGGCATTAAACCAATCGGCATTATTACCCTTATCAAGTATTATCTGCATTGTTACAAGCCATATTGTAAGAAAGAAAAACCCTATTGTATCTATCCTTACGTTCTTTTGCTTTTTTGCATACGGAGGGTCCTCAAGCAAATATTTTATAAGAATTACGGTAAATAACCCGATGGGAATATTAATAAAAAATATCCAAGACCAATGAAAATTATCCGTAATCCATCCGCCTAAAACAGGGCCTATGATTGGCGCTATAACTACAACCATACCAAATAAAGCCATTGCCTTCCCTCGTTCATTTATTGAGAAATTTTCAAGCAAAATAGCTTGTGCTAAAGGCAAGAGCGCACCGCCGCCTATTCCCTGCAATATCCTTGAAAATATCATCATCCCTAATGAGTTTGAAATTCCGCATAAAAACGAGGAGCTTACAAATAATATTACACTGAATGTAAAAAATGCCTTTCTTCCCATTAACTTACAAAACCAGTCAACCGCAGGAATGATTATCCCCGAAGCTATTAAATAACTGGTTAATATCCATAATGCTTCCTCTCTCGAAGCACTGTAACTGCCTGCCATGTGAAGTAATGCCACATTCGCAATCGTTTCATCCAATACAAACATAAATGCAGCGCCAATGATAGGAACTGACACTATCCAAGGGTTAAATTTGGGTTTCCATTCTTCTTGTTGAATAACTTCTTCCGTCATTATTTAACTCTTACCTTAGGTTCTACACTCATTCCCGCAACTATAGTATATTTTTCGGGATTAATTTCCTCGGTAAATACAATTTTAACAGGAATCCGCTGTACAATTTTTACGAAAGACCCGACTGCATTCTCAGGCGGAAATAAACTTGATTTTGCACCCGATGCCCTCTGTATACTGTCAATTTTTCCCTTAAATTTTTTATTGGGATACGCATCAACTTTTATTATTACATCCTGTCCCACTTTCATTTTCCCGACTTGGTTTTCTTTAAAATTCGCTTCAACCCATATTTTATCCCCAACCAACGTAAATAAAGGCTGACCGGCTTGTACATATTTACCTTTATCAACATTTTTATTCGTGACGGTACCCGAATTGGGAGCTTTTAATTGGGTATAATCCAAATATAACCCCGCTTGATCTTTTTGAGCTCTCAACCCTTTTAAATTTGCATCCGCTACTTTATCATTACTTTCCGATAGTACATCTTCCGTTGCGGATAAAAGTTTTGCACGGGTATTTTCATAACGGGTCTTTGCTAAATCTAACGTCTGTTGTGATACGGCACCTGCTTTATACAAATTTTGATATCGATCTAAATCTTTTTTTGCCGTTGCTATCTCAGTATTTACCGCAGATAGTTTTGCTTTTGCCACTTTTTGAGAGTATAGTGCCTTTTCATACATTGCCTGCGCCTGCTCAAATTTTACTTTATAGTCCTTATCATCTATCTTTAATACTAAATCGCCTTCTTTTATCTTCATATTATCTTCTATATATATTTCCTCAACCTGACCCGATACTCTTGACGAAATTTGTATTAAATCACTCTCCACATATGCATCGTCAGTTGTTTCATATCTTAAAGAATTTATATAATATACTGCCCCCGTAATTAACAGTATTATTGCAATACCGATAAACATAAACTTTTTTTTCTTTGAAGGCTTTTCTTGTTCATTCTCTTCCGTGTTATTTAAATTATTTTCCATTAAATTATCTCCTAAATCTTTGTTTCAACAATATTTTCTATTATTTCTCTGCACTTCATCATGCTTTTTACTATTATTTTCTGCTCGTCCTCTTTAATTGTTTCGTTCAGTATTTTTATATACGGATTTAATTTCATATTAATATCATTACATTTTTTCAGCCCTTTTTCCGAAATATACAGTTTTTTTATTAACCTTTTATTTCTTGTATCCGGATTTATTTTAATCAATCCTTTTTTTTCAAGCGCAGATACTATTTTCCCTATATTAGATCTGTCACGCAATAATTTTTTTGCCAAATCTATCTGGCATATTCCTTCATTATATGAAACTACATCAAGAATTAAATATTCTTCAAAAGATATATCAATCTTCATTTTATTAAAGGCTTGCATACCCATTAAATTTATATATCTTGACGTTATTCTTATTTCAAAAAACATACCTTCAGTTATACGTTTTTTGTTTTGATTTTTATTTTTCATTTGTTGTTTTTTACTATTTGTTGCTTTTACCACATATTTATATTAATATATCATTAAAATAAATTCAACACATGAGGAATATACAAACAACATGCATAAAAAAATTATATTTATTTTGTTTTTACTTTTAATAATTCCGCAAAATTCCTACGCTCAAAAAAAACCTGTGACTGACTATAACACGAAAATATCATACATAAATATGGATTGGTGGAAGGGATTTGAAGATTCTTGTTTAAACGAATACATATTTAAGGCAATTCTTTATAATAAAGATTTACAAATATCAACATTGAAAGTGGAAGAATCAATAGAAAATAAAAATATAAAAAGAGCCTCAGAAATGCCTTCAATAAGCGCAGGAGCAGTACCGGCATTATATAAACTTCCCGGTTTAACCAATTCTGATGACCTGATTTCTCTACCTATATTTGCTAATTATGAATTGGATTTATTCGGTAAAAATCGTGACCGCACTAAATCTATGGATAAGTTAATTGAAATATCAAGACAAAATGAACGGGCAAATTACATTTCCGTTTCCAGTGCAGTCGGGTCAACTTATTACAATATTGTTAAACTCGATAAAATTATTGAACTTCAAAAACAAATAATAAAAGACCGAAAAGCCATTTATGATTTGATGAAATTAAGCAATGAAGAAGGTTTGGTATCAACTGCCGATACCGTAAATGCAAATAAAGCATATATTAAATCAAATTCAGATTTAACGGAATATCAAAAGAACAGAGCAAGATTATTAAATATGCTTGCCGTATTAATCGGCGAAAGTCCTGAAAATACCGATAATTTTGTAAGAATAGCGTTTGAAGATTTAAAATTAAATAAACAAATTCCCGATTCAATAAGTTCGGATAAAATTGAAAATCGTCCTGATTATTTGTCATCATTAAAAATGCTTGAAAAAACGGGACTTGACATAAGAGCGGCAAAAAAAGATTTTTTACCCGTTTTTAATATTTTCGGACTGCTTTCTTTTAATTCAACGGAATATTTATCCCGTATGAACTGGACTAATTCCGTATCATTATTGGCGGGGAGCGCCCTTTTGCCTATCTTTACGGGCGGCAGGAAAATTGCCAATTTAAAACTTCAAAAAAATAAGTACAATCAAGCTTTCGAAAATTATAAAAAAACTTATCTGACTTCTTTACAAGAAGTTAATGATTCTTTATACGATTTGAAATCCGATAATGACAAGTTTTACAAGACTCTCGAAAGTTATGATGTTGAAAAACAGGATTTCTATTATACTGATTTAAAATATAAGGAAGGTATTATTTCCAATTTGGATTTACTCCAAAAAAAAGAGAACCTTTATATTACAGAACAACGACTTACAAAAGAAAAAATTGATTTATTTATAGACCATATCAGTTTATATAAAGCTGTAGCGGGTGATTTAACATAGTTTATCGATAAAAAATTTTTTCGGATATAATAAATAAAAAAGGATGAAGAAATTCTATGAAGAAATTCTTTGTTAAAGTAATATTATCGTTGTTTATTTTATCTTACAATCTGCCGGTTCAGGCTTTTTACACGCCCGAATTTATATATTTTCGTGAAAATAACAGAGTTAAGTTAATTCAAAATGAAAATATAATTTCACCCGAAGCTCAAAAAGAATTAAAATCATCAATACAAAAAGTATACGGAAATCAAATAAGTGATGAAGTATATATAAATATCCTGAAAATAATAGAAGAAACGAGGTTAAAGCGCAGTCCCGAATTAAAGAATGAGGATATAAAAAGGGCTGATGACTGGTATAAAGATGAAATTATATATATGTTTTATCCCGATCAATTTGGGGTGGATGACAATTTAAAACCTAATACGTTTAAAAAGAATATAAAAATGCTCAGATATTTAAAAGATTTGGGAGTTACAACGATATACATTCTGCCGTTTACGGATTCTCCGATGAATGATGCGGGATTTGACGTTAAAAATCCTATGGATGTGAGAAAAGAACTTGGCGGAATGCCTGAATTTATTCAGTTTATTACGGAAGCAAAACGTCAGGGATTTAAAATAAAGTCCGACCTTGTTCTCAATCATTTTTCCGATAAACATGAGTGGTTTGAATCACTGCAAAAAGGTGATTTATCAAAGCTGGATTATTTTGTTGTTTCAGAATCAGAACCTCAAAAAGAAGTATACAAAGATGAAAAACTGGGCTATATTGCACAATATAAGCATGAAAGCGGTAAAGTTTCAAAAAGAAGGCTGATTTTCCCCGAAATTACCGACTCTAATTACAGAAAAGTTAATATAAACGGGAAAGACTACTATTTTTATCATACGTTTTACCCGTTTCAACTCGATATAAATTGGCGAAATCCGGAGGTATTATATTATAACTTAAGGACAATAGCATTCTGGGCAAATATAGGCATAGACATATTCAGAATGGATGCAATACCATACCTGATAAAAGAAGAAGGGACAACTGCCGAAAATCTTCCCGAAACACATGAAATTATTAAAATAATAAGCTTATTTCTTCGTGAAACAGCGCCAAAGTCAGTTATACAAGCGGAGGCATGCCAGCCTCCCAAAAAAATACTTCCTTATTTCGGACAGGAAGAAACGCTTCAAGTAAATATTGGCAATAAGCAAAAAGAGTTAACAAGAACAAATGAAGTACAAATAGCGTATCATTTTCCATATATGCCTGCAATATGGGCAACAGTAACAGAAATGGACAACTCATATTTTTGGAAAACGCATAAACAAACTCCTCAAATACCTCAGAGTGCAAGCTGGGCAATATTTTTAAGAGTGCATGATGAATTAACGCTTGAAATGGTTAATAAAAAAACCCGTGAAATACTTTATGAGGATTTATCGAATAAAGGTGCGGAATTTAGAAAAGGTTTCGGTATAAGCGGGAGAATGGCTAATTTTCTTGATAATAATCCTGACAGAATCATTATGACTTTTTCTGTTTTGCTTTCTTTAAAAGGTATTCCAATAATTTATTACGGTGACGAAATAGGCAGTCAAAATAATTTTTCATACGCAAAAAAATGGGCGAAAATAAGAGAAACTAAGAACAAAGGTAAAAATACGGATGATACCGTATTGTCTTATTTTGACAGCAGAGATATTCACCGGGGAGCTATAAAAAGAAATGCTTTTTATAAAGCAATGAACGGACAAAATTTTTCCGGAAGTAAAATATATAAACGTGTTAAAAGATTAATCGAAGTAAGAAAAAACTATAATACTATGACAAGAGGCGGATTTTATGAAATAAAATCAGATAAACCTCAAATATTTTCTTATTTAAGAACAGGGAAATACGATAAAATACTCATAGTTAACAATCTTTCCGATAACAAACAATTTGCCGAACTTGACAGTGATTTATTTAATTTTGACAAAAATAAAACTGAAATAATTTTAACCGATTTAATATCAAAACACACAAAAGAGTGCAAAATATCAAATAAGAAATTAATAATAAAATTAAAGCCATATGAGAGTTTATGGCTCGT
Source organism: Candidatus Gastranaerophilales bacterium (assembly GCA_947589115.1). Taxonomy (GTDB): domain Bacteria; phylum Cyanobacteriota; class Vampirovibrionia; order Gastranaerophilales; family Gastranaerophilaceae; genus Avigastranaerophilus. The sequence continues at coordinate 8,853 of CANPZP010000048.1, forward strand.
AGGTGAGTTTTAATAACTAACGGGATTTGAGATTTTCCATAATATTAAGCCCGTTAAAAATAGCTTTTATATTAGCATTAACGGTACTTTCATCCCGTCCTCTCGATATAACGGATTCACCGTTAGGGCCTTTAAAATGCATAATACTCATAGCCGTAGCGCCTGAGCCCATCAACTCTTCATTTAATGCCTGTTGTTCATAATGAAGTAAATCGCAGTCAAACCCGGCTTTTTGAATAGCTTTTATACATCCGTCAACAGGCCCGTTTCCCTGTACTGTTATATCGTATTCTTTATCGTGATATTTAAAGTTTAAATTAATATGACCGTCATCAAATTTATCCATTTTACACAAAGTAAATGCGCCTTTAATATCAAATACTTGTTTAAAATAGATATCAATAATATTTTTTACCGAAAGTTCACCGATTTTTTCTGCAATTTCTTTAGCATAAGGAGCGATTCTTTGGGCCTCCTGAAGCGTAACGGGATAACCCGCTTCGGTAATAATTTCAAATATTGCCGTTTTACCTGATTGAGAAGTGAATCCCAGTTTTTCATCATCTTTTCTTCCGATTAATGAAGGATGAATGGGTCTGTATGCTCCTTTTTCCATATCTTTTGTTTTTATTGCGCCGTCCTGATGGATTCCGCTCCTGTGTGCAAGCGCATCAGGCCCTATTAACGGAGCTTTTTCATATATTTTTACTCCCGCCATATCTGATATTGTTAATGCTAATTCATATATTTTTGATAAATCCAAAGGAACATCAACACCTGAATTGTGAAGTGCTATTGCCACTTCATACATATTGGTATTTCCCGCACGCTCTCCCAATCCGTTTAGCGCACATTCTAATTGTATAGCGCCCGAAAAATAACTCTCAACGGTAACTGCCGTCGCCATCCCCAAATCATTATGGTTATGCACGGATAATATTATATCTTCCGGCAGTGCATTATATACTTTTTCCAATAAGTTCAAGAAAACCTTGGGTCTTGTTCTTTCAACGGTATTAGGCAAATTGATTATACCTGCGCCTGCTTTTACTACTTCTTTAAGTGAATCAATAACCCAATCAATATTTTCACGGCAGTCACCAAAATGTTCTACCGAAAATTCAACTTCCGCATTTTTGCCCGCAATTTGTTTTGCGTATTGTACCGCTTCAACCGCTTGTTTTCTTATTTCTTCCGGTGATTTATTTAATACATACTGCATATTAAACGGACTCATTGCTATAAACGTATGTATTCTTTGTTTTTTAGCGGATTTTATAGCTTCCGCAGCCTTTTCTATATCGTGTTTTACCGTTCTTGCAAGGGCGGATATAACTATATTATCGGGCGCAATATCTGCAAGCCTTGAACAAGCTTCAAAATCCATTTCTGAAGCGGCAGCAAATCCGACTTCAACTCCTTGTACTCCTAATTCGGTTAAATGCTTGAAAATTATTTCTTTTTCATACATATTCCACGGTTTTTTTAATGATTGATTCCCGTCCCTGAGGGTTATGTCATAAAAAAACGGCTGTCTTTTATTATTCGTTTGAAGCTTTTCCGTCATTTTTTACCCTATTTTATTTCCTTGAACTCTTTATGGTGTTATTGTAGAATAAAATCATCAAAAAGGAAAGTTTATGATTGAAAGATATTCAAGAGAAGAAATGAAAAAAATTTGGGACTTAAATTCCAAATTTAAATATTACCTTGATGTAGAGCTTGCAGTATGTAAAGCTTATAATAAACTTGGGAAAATTCCTGATAATGCGCTTAATGATATTATTTCAAAAGCAGATTTCTCCGTTGAAAGAATTGATGAAATAGAACGTGAAGTTAAACATGACGTCATTGCATTCTTAACTAATGTTAATGAAAATATCGGTGAAAATTCACGATATATTCATATGGGAATGACAAGTTCGGATGTTATAGATACGGCACTTGCACTCCAAATGCAGGCTGCGGGTAAAATAATTATTAAAGATTTAGAAGATTTAATTTTGACTCTTAAGCAAAAGGCAAAAGAACATAAAGATACCGTATGTATAGGGCGCTCTCACGGAGTCCATGCAGAGCCAATGACTTTCGGTGTCAAAATGTGCGGGTTTATTGACATCTTTGAACGTGTAAAAAGAAATTTTGAAAACGCTTTATATGAAGCTAATATAGGTCAAATCTCAGGCCCTGTCGGTACTTACAGCAATATTAATCCCGAAATCGAAAAATTAGCTTGCCAATATTTGAATCTCAGACCTGCAAAATTTTCCACTCAAATTATTGCAAGAGATATTCACGCCAACTATATTCAAGCTCTGGCTTTAATTGCAAGCGTAATTGAACAAATTGCAACAGAATTAAGACATCTTCAACGCAGCGAAGTGCTTGAAGTCGAAGAAGGATTTAAAGAAGGACAAAAAGGCTCATCGGCTATGCCTCATAAAAAAAATCCCATATCCGGTGAAAATCTTTCGGGATTGGCAAGAGTTGTCCGTTCTAATTCGCTGGCTGCTCTTGAAAATGTCGTTCTCTGGCATGAAAGAGATATTTCTCATTCAAGCGCCGAAAGAATTATCTTCCCTGACTCCTCAATTCTAATTGATTATATGCTCTCAAGACTCAATGACACTATTAAAAACCTTGTTGTGCATAAAGATAATATGTTAAAAAATACCAATCTTTTTGGCGGAATAGTATTTTCCCAAAAAGTATTACTAAAATTGTGCGAAAAAGGATTATTAAGAGAAGAAGCTTATAAACTGGTTCAAAATAATGCACTTGATGCCTTCAATAATAATAAAAGCTTTAAAGAAAACTTATTGAATGACTCTAATGTCCTTGGAATACTTACAAAAGATGAAATAGAAGAATGTTTTGACATAAAATCATATCTGAATAATATTAACGAAATCTATAAACGTTTTGGAATCTAAATTTTATAAATGCCGTTTATATTTACATTATCTTAAATTGCTGATATAATAACATTATAACCATGAAGGAGAAAGTACAATGTTTATTAAAGCTAAAACCCGCACGGGGGGGGGTAAAATCAGGATTCAATTATAATTCATTTCTCCTTGTGAATATTAAAAAATTTTTTATGCACCAAACAAAAAGTTTGAGTGCATTTTTAGTATTAATAATATTGACTTATATATACATACAAATATAATTATATAAAAGGAGTGTAAGTATGAAGAGAAATAAAGGTTTTACCTTAGCTGAGGTTTTGATTACTCTCGTTGTTATAGGGATTATTGCCGCCATAACTGTTCCTATTGTAATGGCAAACCACAGGAAACAAGAAACTTCGGCAAGATTAAAAAAGTTTTACTCATCACTATCTCAAGCCGTAAGGTTGGCTCAAGTTGATAACTACGACTTTATAAAAGATTCCGGTGCGGAAAGACATATTGATAGTCTTGATGTCTGGTGGAATAAATATTTGAGCAGTTTACCCGTTACAAAACACGAAAAT
>CANPZP010000049.1 GCA_947589115.1 Candidatus Gastranaerophilales bacterium
TCATTCATAATAAGAGCAAGACAAGTGCCTGGATAATTTTTACAATCTGATAATAAATCTTCTCTTGTTATGGGAGTCGTTTGTTTTAAACGTTCATTTATCATATAGGGCATAATTGTTTCTAATTTTTTATTAGGGTATTCATCAAATGCTTGTTTGTCGGCAAGAATAGAAATTTGAAATCGGTCACGCCCGGCTCGATTTGGTCCTTTAGAACCGTTTGTGTCAATCGTATAAACAACATATCCGCTCGAAGTCCATCCTCCCTGTAAAAATAAACCAGTACCGTCATTTAAATACCATAAAGAATAGCATGAACTATCATTACATTCATATGTCTGCCTTTCACCCGCAGGTAAATATTTTTCAATATTATTTTCCCAGTATGCATAACCTGAATGACTGCCCATATGACTTAATTCATAAGACGGAACACCATGTTCCGTTTCCGCAAGTTTGACAGCTTGAGCTATAGCCGAATAAGTTTTCTTTAATTTTGCTGCCGTTTGAACTCTTTTATGATGTTGTATTAAAACTGGTACGGTTAATCCTGCTATTATCCCTATTATTACAAGGGTTATTAATACCTCAGATAAAGTAAAACCTTTTTTTAGCATGCATTTTTCCTTTTATTTATTATACTTATATTTACAATATGATAGATATATTTAACAATTATTAAGTATATCTAATAGATTATTTAATGTCAACTCTATAAAATTAAGAAATGGTTAACAGCAGATTAAAAACTTTAGGGTTAAATGTAAAAATAGCGAGAATAAAGAAAAATATTTCGCAGGAAGAGCTTGCTGAATTAATTAATACATCAAGAACAACTATAAGTATGATAGAAACAGCAAGACAAAATCCGACAATATTAAAAATAATAGACATATCAAAAGTTTTAAATACGGATATAAATGAACTTATAAAAGATGTATAAAAGAGCTTAAAACTTCTTTATAATAATATATACAGGGTTATAAGTTAAAACCGGAGCATTAAATAATTTAATATAATTTTCTTCAAAATTTTTAAGTGAACTTTTAGTGAATTTCATTTCTTTTATACTGTTTACCCCTGTATATTTCAAGTGTCTAAGTATTTCCAAGGGAGAATTAAAATTATATGACATCTCTTCTTCAAAATAATCAATAACATTAAAATCAGAAACAAGATTTTTTATATCTTGAATATTATCTTTAAGATTAAAAATTTGTTTAATTTCCTTTAAATTAGCACTATTAAATAAAGAAACGGCAAGTAATGCATTATCATTTAAAGAATTAACAAGTTTTATTAATGCAGCGTTTAAATTGTCACACCACTGTAAAGAGGCATTAGAAATAATTAAATCAAAACTTTGAGGAAGTGAAATTTTTTCAATATCTCCCGGGATAAATTTTATACCTGAATCAATACCTTTAATATATGATTCGGATTCGTTTACAATATCATTGGCAAAAAAGTATTTATAATTAATATTATGTTTAATTTCACGGGTTAAAATTCCAGTTAAGCAGCCTGTTTCAAAAACTGAACAATAACTGTTCGAATATTTTTTAACCATAGAGATTAACTTTTTAGCCATTATTTTTTGAATAAACGCATTTTCATCGTATGTAGTTATATTTTTAAGAAATCTTTGTTTGACCAATGATTTATTAATCATAATAAATCACTCCAGAAATTGTATTTATCAAAAATATAGTGCATCCCATTTATTTTTATAATCTCTGTATCCTGTGTTTCCCAATAATTAAGCTGATTTTTTGCAGAAATAATTTTATCATCGGATGATACTATTGTTTTGTCGAATTTTAAATAATTTTTTACTTCTAAATCTCTGATGGAAATTAATTCCTTTTTAAGCTCCGGCAAGGAACGGGAGCAGTAATTATGAATATCTGTTGAGCCGGATATTTTTTTCATAAATTTTTTACAAGACAACTCATTAAAATTATCAACGGTAAGGTTATATATTTTTTTAGGGATGCCGAAATTGTCATCTATAGGTTTTGAGGTTCCGTTTACTGCCAGAAAATAATTAAAATCCCTGAAAATATCATAGTAATTATTTGCGGTATAAACCCCCAAAGACCAGGCAATTAAGATTTTTGAATCGTAAAGGGAAAAATCAAAGTTATCAATATTAAAATCCCTGTAATCATAAAATGTTAATACGTCATAATTATCAGGTTTTAAATGTGAAACTACTTTTTCATCCATTCCCCAGCCATTAAAAAATACAATAATTTTTTCATTATTTTTTTTATTTAACCAAAAAGATTTCACTACAAATTCTCCCTGACTGTATCAATTACTTGAGTAAATTCATTGAACTCGATATCAGAAGTTAAAGATAAACGGAGTCTTGAAGAATTAACAGGCACTGTAGGGGGTCTGACAGGCAGTATATAAAAACCTTTGCTCTGTAATATTTGCGCTATCTTAATTGTTTTGTTATTTTCACCTATTATAACGGGTATAATTTGAGTTCTGTTTTTATCATTTAAATATGAATGCGCATCCTTAATCAAATTATTAAGTTTTAAGGATTTAGCTTTTACGAAATCAAATTTTTCGGACAGCAAGAAATCAGACCACATAACATTTACCGAAGGAAGCGCAGTGGAAAATATAAATGAATCTGCTTTATTAATAAGATAATCGATAACAGTTTTACAAGAAACACAAAAAGCCCCCATAGAGCCGAATGATTTCCCAAGTGTAGCCGTTATAATATCAACATCATCAGATAAGTTTTCTTCAGATGCAATTCCTGCAAGATTTTTTCCGAATATCCCGAAAGCATGCGCTTCATCAAGCATTAAAATCGCATTATATCTCTTTTTTAATTCAACCAGCTTTTTTACATCGGCAATATCTCCATCCATACTGAATACGGATTCCGATATTATTACAGCTTTCTTATAATTTTTTCTGTACTTCTTTAATAACTCCTCCAAATTTTCATAGTCCAAATGTTTATACCGGTAAAACTTTGTATTTGAAAGCAGCATTCCGTCTATAATACTGGCATGATTGAGTTTATCAGAAAAAATTACATCATCTCTGTTAACTAATGACGATACAACCCCTAAATTACACTGATATCCTGTATTGAACAGTAAACATCCTTCTTTATTAAATATTTTAGCAATATCATATTCTAACTTTTTATATACTTTAGATGTCCCCGTAAGCAATCTTGAAGAAGCAGATGAAAATATAAATTCGTTACTGCCAGAATACTTATCAATAAACTCATTTATAAGCTGTCTTTCCGTGCTTAAATTAAGATAATCATTTGATGAAAAATTTATCATCCTTTTGTGCTCGGAAACAATATATTTCCCATATTTTTCATCTATATCACGAATTTCTCTAAAATTATCTTTCTCGCAAAGTTTTTTAATTTCGTTTAAATAATATTCCATACTTTAAGTATAAAGCAAACAAAATAATACGGGATATTAAACATATTAATCCTTTGTTTTACTCTATGGGCGGCTCATCAATGTTTTATAAATATTTGCATTTAAAAACTGCGGCTTAAAAATTTTATTTCCCCGAACAAGAGGTCTGCCCCTTCCGTATTTTATCGGGACAATGCAAATAATCTAAATTAGAGTGAGTAATAACCCATCCGGAACATCCGGCACCCTTCGCATCAGAACTCAAACATCCGGTTTCAAAACTATAATCCCAATACTGAGAATTTTTTTCTTGTGCTCCTGCAGGAAAAACACCATCTTCAGTTAATATAAACATAAAAAGGTCTGTACCGTAACGATTCGGGCCTTTTTCTCCGTTAACATCAAAGGTATACTCACCGCATATTTTTTTTATAACATTGTTAATTTTTACATCATAGGTACATGAGCCTGAAATATATCCGCTGAGAATCATTCCGTCATTTAGAATAACCGTGGGTCGTGTTTTAAAAGGATTCATAAATTTACCTTTATTTTTCATTAAAAAATTACCGGCATGATGACATATTTCTCCGTTTCTGCAGACCTTTGTATATTGTAAATACGGTAAAATATTATCTATTATTACATTATTGCTCGTTATTCCCCATTCATCAGGTGATTTCCCGTTATAAAATGTATACATATTTACTGCTTGACTTAAAATTGAATATGCCTTTTTAAGCCTTTCAACATATTCTTTTTCTTTTGAATTTTGTATCAGAGCCGATACAGCCAGAATTGCTATAATACCGATAACTGCAAGAGTTACAAGCACCTCAGATAAAGTAAACGAAATGGTTTTTCCGCTACGGGGGGGGGTAGTTTAGATGCTTATTTCCCATATTTTTCTCCTTTTATACCTTCATAAAGCTTATTTTAACATTTATTATACTTTTAGGCAAGAAATAAAAACAATCACACTACACTTTAATAACTTGATTTTCAACCGCAATAGCTTGAAATTTAATTCTGCAATTTAATAACTTTAAATAAAAAAACTGCCTGCAGGAACTTTAAAATACAGAAGATTTATGCTGAAAAATAGAGCCTTAGTATATTATTTTATTCAGCCTGCACGGATAAAATAAATTCTCTTAAACTTTTTCTTATGGAATCTGCTGCTTCCATTTGGAATTTTTCTTCCTGCAGCAGCATATACTCTTCAGGATAAGTCAGATATGCAACTTCTATTAATGTAGAAACAGGGTCTGTTGCTCTATCAAGCACCAAACTTTTATAATTTAAACCGTCATCTTTTAATTTTAAATCATTTACAAGGTTATTTTTTATAGTAAGTGCCACATTTTTAGCATTATAATTATAATAGTAAGTACCCGTACCATGCTTAATATAAGGGTCATCGCCTTGAGGAAGCGAGTTATTGTGTATGCTTATTGAAATAAGAGCATCATTTTGCTTCGCCAAATCCACTCTTTTATTTAAATCAACAAAAACATCAGTGTTCCTTGAATAAGAAACAATAGCACCTTCTTCTTTTTGTAATAAATCAATTAACTTAAGCGCTATGGCAAGATTAAATTTCTTTTCGGGTATTTTTGTAGGCCCTACAGCACCCGTATCTTTTCCGCCATGACCTGCATCTATGAATATTCGTAAACCTTCAAGCGGTTTATTTGGGTTTTTAATAACCGGATTTTTTGCGGTCTTAAAAATAAAATTCCCGTCTGAATATACACCGTCATACCCTAAAATTGTATCTTTAGAGTTATATGTATATTCAAGATTTCGTTTTTGTGCTTCAGGCCCGCCATATACACCGTATAAAGTCAAGTTTAAAGTTTTGTCATTCTGTTTAATTGTATAAAAAACAGGATATGATATTGCAAATTTAGTATAATCATAAAGATTATCAGCAGATTTCTCCGGGGCTGAAATTACAATAGGCATTCTGCTGTCGGTTGAAGTCGGGGTAGAAATGAGGTTTTTATTAATCCAAAATTCGGTTTCTCCCGTTTCTTCTATTTTATAATAATCACCCTGCCTGCCCGATAAATAAAGAACTATACCTTTTGGTAAATCTATAACTCGGTTAGATTTACCGCTGGCTTTTTCTCTTACAGGTGCATAATTTTTTATCGTTTTAGCCGTTAAAATTGTATGAGGCTCTTTGGCTATAAATGGTTGAACTTCCTCTTTGGGTTCTTCCGTTCTTGTTATGTTTATTACTTTTGTTTTTTTAGCACCGTTTTTTTGAGTTTCTACAACCGTTATTTTATTATCACCCATCTTCAAAGGAATTGAGTGTACAAAAAAATCTTTCCAAACCTTTACTTCTTGGGAGTTAATATGTACGGTTGATTCAGGAGTTACCGTTCCGTAAATATGTGCAGAATCAGTACAAACGGAAGATGACTTATCGGAAGGCTTAACTATTTCAAGTGCTAAAGCCTGAGAAGCAAAAGTAATTACCAGAGTTAAAATTAATAAAATCTTTTTCATAACAGATTTATTATGAAGTATATTCAAACTTTTTGTCAAATAAAAAATTTTTTTGATACATGTTTAAGTTATAAACTTATCTTATACAGGTTATAAACAAAGATTTGTCTTTATTCATTCTTTAAAATTAAAGAGCGAACATAGAATAAGAAAAAAACTCCCCGATGCGGGTGTTTTAAGATAAATTTACAATTTTTCTCAAAATCCACCAAAGCAAGACAAGTAATTATTCCACAAATTTCAATAAACTGTCATAATTTCCTCTGTCGGCTTCCTGTAATGCCGAAATATACTTTTTTCTTATATCCGAAATTTTTGCTAAATTTTCTGACCCCCAATTTAACTCGGTTTGCCCTAACTTACGCATTAACAAATCCGCCATCAAACGGGAAATTCTTCCGTTCCCGTTTGGAAACGGATGTATCTGAACTAATCTGTGGTGAAATCTTATTGCTATTTCTTTTTCGGAAAAAGTTTTATTAGCAACCCAAAATTTAATATCATCAAGTAAAATTCTTAATTTTGGCTGAATTTGATAAGGTGCAGCCCCTATATTTCTTTCCGTTGTCCTATATTTTCCCGCCCATTTCCATATACTGCCAAACATTTTATTATGAAGTAATTTTATAAAATCTTCATTTAAAATATCTTTTTTATTTTTTAAGAGCCAAAGTTCAGCTTGTGCAATTTCTCTTGTTTCAAGTTCATTCAACTCGGCTCTTGTTGTAATCCATTTAACTTTTAACTGCTGTTTTTCTTCTTCCGTCAAAGGAGTTGAATTATCATCGGTTTCAAATATATTCATTTTTAATCTTCATCCCAAATTCTTGCAATGTTACTATCAGAAAGCTCTTTAATTAAATCTTCCAAGACCTCTTCACTTTCGGCAAGCTGATTTTCAAGCCCCATATTCATATTCACTTTATTCATTATTTTTAAAGCTTTCTTTTTTGCTTGGTTATAAATTATATCGTCAATATTTTCTCTTGGCACAATCGCATAAACAAAATCACAATTTAGAGCATCCGCTATTCTTTCCATTGTCGAAATTTTAATATTTTGTTCATTTTTTTCCATATTTATAACTCTTGGCTGAGAAACATCTATCTTTTTAGCCAATTGTGTTGTTGTCATACCTAAAAATTCACGGATTGTTTTTAACCAACCCTGTTTTGGTCGTTCAATAACAGCCTGTTTTAATACGTCAAATTTCTTTTGATAAGAACGTCTTAGTATTTTTTTATTATCCATATATAACCTATATATTATAATTTTCTATTTATATTATAACTTATTTATTATAATTTTCAATATATTTTATAATATTTATATTATATTATTAATGATAATAATACTACACCTTTCCCTACCGTATCTATAATTTGAGGCAGAAAAACATAAATGTAACAATATCATAACATACACGTTTAAAATTTTAAAAAAATGGGAATAATATTAATACGTTGTCTTGTGCCTAAAATTAATTTGAATATAATTATAAATTTTATATAAAACTGAAAATATTTAACAAAACTGCATAAAGATTGCAGTGTAGATATTTTTACCCAACCCAAAAAATGCGGTTAAATCAAGTTTTTAACCACAATGTAGTTAAGACGCCCATAAGACGCCAATATTTTGGTGTAAAAAAACAGAAAGGAAAACTTATTATGAAAAATAATAATTCATTAAATGAAAACAAATTACAAAATTCAAATGTTTATCCTGAAAAAGCAATTAGAAGTGATGACAAAAAGGCAATAGCTATTGCTTGGACTTTGCCGGCAAGAGATTATGCCCTTTTTGATGCCAAAACCGGCGTAGAGGAAACTCCTTTTGTAAACGGCGAAAAAGGCTATGTTGAATTTAAAAACTTAGACACTAAGAAAAAATATGAAGTTAGAGCAGGAGAAATTTCATTAGGAGATAAACCAAGAATCAGACAAATTTGGTCTTTGCCTCTCTATAATGATGAACACAAAAATACTTAATTAAAATGAAAGGACACATATTATGGAACAAAATAAATCTTTAAATGAACAGCAAGAACAAGTTTTAATATACCCTAACCCAAGAAGAATCGAAATAAATCATACACAGCCTGCAAGAGCATACGGACTTTTTGATTCCGAAACGGGCACTCAAGTCAGCGATTTTAAAAAAGGCACGGATGGACAAGTTGAATTTCAAAACTTAGACCCAACTAGGCACTATGACGTAGGAGTTATAGAAAATCCCGGGGATAAAAAACCTCAATTCGCAATAAATTGGACTCATTCCATGAAAGATGATACAGATGCTATATTGAATAATTCCGGCAATTTGCCTGTAGTATATCCGCAAACTTACCTGATAAAATATAATAAAAATAATTCCGATAATGTTTTTGAATTGACAGATAAAGATAACAATCCTGTCGGACAAGTTATCAACGTAGCACAAACCGGCGATAAACCTGAATTTAGATTAATTTGTTCTTTAAAAGTAAAAGATGACACACAAAAATAACAGCCCGGGCACAAAATCGAGAATAAAAAGCACTCTAAAGGGTGCTTTTTATTATGCAAATTTAATATATTGTTTTACTTCGCTTTGCTTCAAATTCATCTTTAAATAATTGTTCCAAAATTTCTTCTATGCTCATCCCTTTTTTCAAATAGTCTATAGTATCCGCAAAATTCTCTTTAAAATTCTCTATATTATTTTTTCCCTCTTCTGAAAATTGATTAAGGAAATCGTAATAATCGTTTGGCAATACTCCGCCCATATCTATAAAATAATTACCAATTCTATTCTCATACCAATCGAAATGAGTCATATTAGTTTCTCTAAAAAAATCACCGAGGCTTTTTTTTGAATCTTTCACAGGTGTTTCAGTTGTTATATATTCTTCTAATAACCAAGGAGTATCCTTTTTTATTTTCCCGTCTCCATATTTATAATATCCTGCATTTGCCATATAAAACTCAGGTGTATTTTTTGTTTCCCTTCTTGAAAGTTCTATCATTGTTGGAATCTCAGCTAAAAAGCCTTTTTCATCAATTAGTTTATATTTGTTTTTATAAACTTTTACTACTACACGATTTTCATCTTTGTCTTTTATAAGATAAACAGTTCCATAATTACCATCATCTATAAATTCAACTTCAAATTCTTTTGAATTTATATTTATAGTTTCTTTGTCGCTTTTGTCCTTTTTATTAGCAAATTTATCAAGAGCAGAATATAGTTTTTTTCTGTCTAAATTTTCAAATATTTTTGGAGTGTTTTGATAAATATGTGCATCACCTGTTCTATTTAAAGAATTTGAAACCATAATGGCATATTTTAACGGTACTGTATAAATATAGTTATCTTTAATGTTGTCAAACAAATTTATATCAGAATCTAATGTTAAATTTTTATATGGTTCAACCATATTAACAAATTTTTCTTGAAATTCCTTAGAATTAGTTTTGATTAAGCTTTCAAAACTATCCTGTTTTAAAGAATGTGAAGCAAAATATATTCTGTTATAACAATTATAGGAATAATTATTGTTGTTTAAATATTTTATAGGTGAAATTTTCATATAAAATATAAAACCAATCACAAAATATTTTGTTACATGATAAGGAAACGTTATAATAAAAATTATGAGAGTGGTATATTGAAAAGCCGTTTAATGCATCCATCCAAGCAGGTAAGCACTCGTACAGCGACAATCCCGAGCGAAAGGAATTTCAAGACAGCGAAATTCCGTACAAATAGGATTCGGATAGCGAGAGCTGAAACGATGACAACGAAAAGTGTAGGAGTGAGCCGTAGTTTGGAGGGTCGGGTAAGTAGATTTTCAAGGCGTAAGCCGTAAAAAATCACGGAATGCGAGAGGATGTAGGCGCAAGCCGTACAGCCTCACATTAGGCGAGCAATAGCTCTTTTTACAATTTATCTAGAGCTATGCGAAGCGTGAGAATCGGACACAATTCTATATATTACCAATACAATATTTTCAGCATTTCACGTTTACACTTTTTGTGCTGATAATTTTAAATCATAGCCTAAGCCCGTAAATATTTTATGCAAAATTTCAATACTCGGTATCATTTTTTTTGAAAATATTTTATATAATGTAATCCTGTGAATGCCTATAATATTTGCAAATTCACATATAGTATATTTTGCCTCAATTAAAGGTTTGAGGTTATATATTAAATCATTCACATCTTTTGTTTGTGAATAGTCATCAAGTAAGCTGTCTAACCACATTTGAGCATATTCACAATCATTTTTTAATTGTTCTTTTAAATTATCTTGATGTTTAGGAAAATTATTTAATAATGTTTGTTCTTTTTTATTCATTATTTCCCTTTATGCAAAAAACGGCACTTTATTATCAACAGTTTGGTAATAAATAATTTCTTTCATAATATTATTGTAGCATATAGGCTACAATAATTCAATATATAAACAGAAGAAATATTGCTAAAAAGTATTTTGAATAATTAATTTTCTTAAATACAATTGTTGATTAAAATATAAAAAACAAAAATTAGTCCAGTTCTTTTATATTTTTTATAGATTTATAAATATATTTTAACTGTTTTGTAGATAAAGTATTTATATCAGAAATAATTTCACTTTTTAATTCATCATCAGATAATATATGTCCGAAATCAAATAACTCTTTTATGTCAACATTAAGAGCATTCGCAATTTTAGAAAGTTTTTCAGCTGACATAAATTTTTTACCGTTTTCTATCCGGCTCAAATTATTTGTATCAGAGCCTATAAGCTCGACAAGTTCTTCCTGAGTGATATTTTTAGATTTTCTAAGCTCTTTTATCCTTGCCCCTAATTGAGCTTTAATATCTGCCATAATGCCTCCAATACCATGATAGAATTTCAAATCATAATAATAAGATGCATAAGTACCCTAGTTATCTTGATTAATTTGTCATTATATACTAATATTGTTTTGTCAACTTAACAGATTATGGCAAAAAATTATAAAATTTTTGCCATTTTAAAAGGGTTTAATATGGAATACAAAATCGATAAAGCAACTTCGGAAACAATAAGTATTACAAAATTTATTGCAATAATTTTTGTAGTATTCAGCCATTCATATAGAGATACTGTTAATTTTGTTGGCAATACGGTAGAACTTAATATTCCGCTATGGTTTGATATAATACAATTTTCTATATCTCAAATAATCACAATAACTGCAGTCCCTATATTTTTCTTTTTTTCATCAATTCTTTTATATAAAAATTGTTTTTCTTTTAAGAATAATATTATAAAAAAATTTCACACTTTATTAATTCCATATTTGATATTTAATACTATCGCAATTTTATCATACTATATTTTACAAGGAATTCCCCAATTAAGTACATTTTTTACAGATTATGAACGTATGATTAGAAATTGGCATTTTATGGACTGGCTAAACGCATATATAGGATATAGAATAGGATTTCCAATGCTTTACCCATTGTGGTTTATTCGATATTTATTTATATTAAATATTTTTGCAAAATTTATAGAATTGTTAGAAGAAAAATATAATAAAGTTATTATTGTTTTACTTTTTTCTCTATATTGTATTAATGGTTGGCTAATAAAAGATCACGGTTTAAGATTATATATAATATCAATCTTTTATTGGTATTTGGGGCTTTTATTTGTAAAAAAACAAATAAAGTTGGAAAGTATAAAAATATTTGTAAAAAAATACCATTTGTTTCTTATTTATATAATAGGAGTTATTTGCTGTTATTTGATGCATTATTATAATTTACATTCTGGTATTGTAGGAAATATTACAACAATTATTGGTTGCACATGTTTAATAAGTGCTGTTTATTGTATAAAATCTAACAAAATTAAAGACAATTTATTAAAAATTTCGGTGTATACATTTCCAATATATCTAATACATGAATTTAATTTAACCTTTTTTAGAAAAGCATTGTCTGCAATTTTACCAAATAATATTGTTTTTGTCAGTTTAGAATATATTTTATGTCCAATAATTATATCATTATATTGTATATTTATAGCTATTATTATAAAAAATAAAAGTCCTAAAATATATTCTATAATATTCGGAAACAGATAGTTTATATATAAGCTAATATCCGGCAATAACTAATGAGTGCAATTATGCGAAAAAACAGTGCAAAAAGTCGTTCGCTATTTCGGTGTTACTTCGGCATTTCACTTCGTTTCAGCCTACGCAAAATCCTTAACAATTCGGGA
>CANPZP010000050.1 GCA_947589115.1 Candidatus Gastranaerophilales bacterium
TATGATTCATTTAATAATGAAGAAAAAACAATTCTTAAATTAGGCGGAATTTTACATGACATTTCAAAAAGTGAAGGTGTCGTTGACAGAGCGCATCCTGATAACTCTTCGTTATATGCTAAGTCCGTTTTAAAGAGATTTAAACTCTCAGATACAGTCAAAAACAGAATATTTGAATTTATAAAAAATCATCATTGGAATCAATATTATAATAATGAATTAAGAACTGCCGAAGAAACAGCTGCATTATTCAGATATAATAATGATTTTGAAATGGCAAAGTTAATGGGGTATTCTGATTTAAAAAATGTTTCTTCCATAAAATATAAACAGCTTAAGTATTCACTTGATTCTTCTCATATGAAGCCTATTGAAAGAGCTTTAAATAAAATTAAGCAGCAAAGTTCAATTATTTATACTGATACAATATTGTTTCCGAATAAAATTCCTTCTGTTGAAAAGGACGGTTATTCATACAGAGTTATAGATTTTACCAAACTGAAAAATAATGAGGATTTATTCAGATATGGTTTTCAACATGATGTTACTCCTGATAATGTAAGATTTCTTGTACATATGTTCCATGACAGTAAAGACGCAAAGAAAAATCAGCAGAATTTAAGTAAATTGGAATATATATTTAATAACTCGAACGGCTCAAATATAAGTAATTCATACATATCTCCATATAATAAAAAAACATTCTCAAACAGAAAATTCGGAGTAATTATAGAAAGTAATTCTCCTGATATTTCAAGTGCGGTGCAAATCAACAGATGCAGCGGTATGAAAAAAGGAATAAAGAGTTATATTTCTACAGTTACATCAAGATTAGCCGATAAAACTCCCGAACAATTTGTTATACCTTATTCAATACAAAAGACATTGAATATTTCACCTGATGAGTATGTTGATTTTTATAATAAATTCGGCGCCAATAAATATATGTCGCAGATTAAAGATAATATTGAGTATAAAATCGGCGATAAAACAATAACCGGTTCAGAAATAAAGAAGGCAATAAGAAAAGCGGACGATGAACTTTTACAGTTTACAAAATGGCTTAATATAAATAATGAAGTAACGGTTTTAAATCCCAAATTCAATGCTTTTGCTGCAAAAGTTGATTCATTTGATGAAATTAATGATGAATATTTACAATTTATAAGAAATAATAATTTGCCCGTCCTGATTTTAGGCAGCGGTAATTAACAGATAGGAACATATTATGAAAATTTTATCGATTTCAAATTGCAAAAACAATATAAATTATAATCAGAGAAGTAAAAGTATAAAATCTCAAACTAATGTTTCAGATGTTAGTTTCAAAATGGCAAAAGTACCACCTGAGGTTTATTCATTAAATATTAACAGACAAAGTGATGTAAATCTTTTGAACGGCATTGTTGATAATTATAAGGAAGAAAAAGAATCCCTGTATTTGGATAAACTTTCCAAAATGACTGAAAATGAACAAACAAGGGCTTTATTACATAAAAATAAGTACGGACAAAGTATTATGCATCTTCTGGATGGTGAAGGAAGAAAACAAGTTATAAATATTTTAACTTCATCAAAAAGAGAAGCTTTATTAAATCGTTTACTGACAGCAGGAGATAATTTCGGAAGAATACCGCTTTGTTACGGTGAGATTGAAGATAAATTACCTTTGATTGATATTGCACTAAGTGATGACAAATATGTTAATATGTTTTCCTGTACTGATTATAAGGGCATTTCTCCTCTGTTTTATATTTCGCCGGATGAAAAATTAGAAGTGTTAAACAGGGTTAAAGATGATAAATCAAAACTGGAAAAAATTGCACTTTCAAAAGATGCAGCAAACCAAACATCTTTATTTTATAATTTGCATCAATATAACAGAGAATTAGTTCATGCTGTTAAAAATGACAGAGAGCTTTTAGAAAATTTATTGTTTACGGAAAGTAATGATATATATCAAAATTTTGTTTTTATTGCGGATAATGAAACAGTTAAAGCAGTATTTGACGAAATAAAAAATACGTCACCTGAATTTATATCTCAATTGGTATCTCAAAAGCCGTACGGGTCGTCTTGTCATTTTCTGTATGCCGCTGCTGATGATAAATTACAATTTATCTTTGATTATTTAAAAGATGATGACGAAACGGTAAAAGAACTTATTTTTTCTCCCGAAATTATGAACTCAAGTACTTTTATTGAGAATACAAAGAAAAATCAAATATATAAAAATCAACTAAAAAAATATCCCGAAGAATTTAAACTTGAATTGATAAATACTCCGTTTGAAAATATCAAAAATTATAAGGTTGCTGAATTTATATCTCAGTTATATTCTGATGATGAAGAATCAATAAAAGAAATATTTGAGTTTATTCCTCAATTTAATAATATTTTATATGTAGATTCATTCAAAGAACATCCTAATATACAAGCAAATATAATTTTAAATTCGGATGAATCTATATGGAATTCACATTTTTCAAAAGATTATGCGAATAACTTTTTAACCCCGTTAGTAAAGGAGCTTGCTTTAAACAATGATGAAGTATCAATTGATACGAGTATAAAGTTATTAAAGTTTTACCAAACATACTTGGGAGTATATGATACAGAAGAAGAAAATCAAAAAATTTCTTCCGCATTAAATTATTTGGAATTAAAATAAAATTTATATACAGAAAGGACAATTATGAAAATATCCGCAATTAATCAATCATTACCTCAAAATCACTTAAAAACCGGCAGCACGCAAAATAATTATAATAAACGAATGGGTGTTGTCAGTTTTTCATCATCTGATGAAATTATAAAAAAAACGGCTGATGATTTTTCTACCGTCTTAAAAATAACTCATTCAACGGAGGAAGTTGATGAAGATAAGTTTTTTAAAGCTTTTTCAAACATGAGCGCCGACGTTAAAAGAGAAGTGGTCGTAATGACAAATAATAAAAACGAAAATATACTACACAGATTAAGTGATGACGGCAGAATTAAATTGATTAATATGTTTAAAGTTGATGGCGTTTTTGCCGATAAAAATGCTGCTGTGTTGTATAAACTTTTTACGCAGCAGGATAATGTTGGAAATACACCATTACATACAGGGGGAAGTAAAAGTAAACTCTATATGATGAATATAGCACTCGGGGATTATAATTTTAAAAATTATACAGTGAGATTTCGGTTAAGAAATAACGTCTTTAATATGCTGAATATTTCTGATGAAGCTCCTCAAGACACTCTTAATGATGAAGAAAAGGTTATGTTATTAGATATGGTTAAAGATAGAAATTTAGCTCTTACATATCTTGCTAAATTAACATATAAAGATGATATGCCCTCTAATTCTTACAGAGTAACTACATTTTTTAAAGATTGTGATGAGTTTAATATAAAACTTGCAAATGAAATTAAAAAAGATGAAAAACTTTTAACAGATGTATTATTGTATACTCCGATTAAAGAAGAAACGGTCGGCGGATGGTTTAGAGATAAAATAGACGGAATCCCCCAACAAAAAGGTGCAACCTTTATTCAATACGGAACAAACGATACTGTAAGAGGGGTTATGAATGTTATTTCCGAAACTAGTCCTAACTTGGTATATGATTTGCTTTTAAGAGGTCCTTCCGTTGTTTATTCTGCGAATAAAAATAAATTGGAAGCTTTAATGCCTTATTATGACAATAATAAAAACAGTGATTATTTTGTTGATAATTTTTTATTTAATAAATATGTTATGTCAAGAGATTTATTCGGAAAGGACCGCTTCTTTTCTTCTCCTTTTGTTAATCCCTATCCGAATGATAAAAAACAATTAGTACTTTCTAAATTGGAAGAATTTCCCGAAAAACTGGTAAGATATATTGAAGATGATGAAAACTATTCAAGAGTTAAAAGTCAGGCATTTAATAATTTTTTAATTGCCGCTATTCAAGACGATGAAGAATTAATAAGAGATGTTTTCAAAGCTCATCCCGGATTAATTCAAAGATATGAAGATTACCCTCTTGTAAATGCTGAGGCTATTTTAAATGAAAGAAATAAATTTTTTACCACTGCGGAAAATAGAGATTGGATGTTATACGATTTAAAAAATCTTGTCCTTGAATCTGAATTATCCGATGATAAAAAACTTGACCTTATTCATTTCTATATGGGAAATTTTGCACATAAAGATGATGCAAATTCACGAAAAACGTTTGATAAATTATGCAAACAGTTAGAAAAGAAACAAGGAAATAACAATTAATTATTTTAAATTATAAAATAAACGAATAAAAATAACCCACTGCGGGTTATTTTTTTGTGCCCGATGGGAGTTGAACCCACATCTAAAGACTTCGGAGATCTTTGCTCTATCCTGTTAAGCTACGGACACATGTTCTTTTAAAAATCATCCGAAAAATATTATATTACTAAAAAACTATATTTTTAAGCCTGTTTTTGAAGGATAAGTTTTATTAAAATTACTAAAAATATTATTATTTATGGTTTGTTTATCAGATATGGGTATAAAATCTTTAAATAAATCATTATCATTAATTGTAAGTACGGGATTTGCATTATAACTGAATCTTTTTTTACGCTTAACGCTTTCAACTGTTTCGCCTCTTTTTTCAAGTTGTTTTAAATAAGAATGATTGGATAGTTTATTTTTAAGTATTGGCATAATAACATTGCTTGCAATAACGGTATAAGCAATAGTTGCCAAAATAAGCATTCCGTTTCTTTGTCCGCTGATTTCATCAAATGCTTTCCCGTTATAGAATTTTTTGAAGTTTGAATTTCTTATTAAATCAAAATCCGTTGTAATATCGTCCATTCCGACCATGGGAACAGACATTCTTGCTTTTATTTTCGGTGTCGGAATCTTTTCTCTGATAGAATCAGGGGTATACTTAAAGTCTTTTATAAATTTTATTGCCGTATTTTTGACATCTGATACACTTTCTTTAAAAGGCTTAATATGGTCGGTATTATACAATTCATTTCTTGTAGCGCCTACTGTGGGTGCTATTGTATCAATTAAATATTCTCTTGATGATTTTGTAGTCCATTGTCCAGAATCAAATTTTTTCATAAGAAAATTATTGAGTAAAAACGGAGGCACAATAGTCAAAACTAAATCAAGACCTAATTCTTTCCATTCCTGATTAATTAAATAATCTTTATTCTCACGGTTGCTTCTTTTTAACCCTCCTATTTGTGATATGTGGCTTGAAAGAATTGATACGGCGTTAAAAAACAGCATTATTACCGCTGTTTCTTTACTTCTGTTAAAAATAAAATTAGCAATATTTTTACAGTAAGTGTGTCTGGCAGATTTACCTATATAATTTTTATAAAATTGATAGGCAGGCCCGAAAACATTATTTTGTAAGAAGTCTTTTGGAGTATTCATCTGGAATCCTCCTTACTTTCTTTTGTTTTCGGATTTTCTTTTAAGACATTAAATACTTTTGATGCTTTATCTTCAACACCTTTTATAGACTCTTTTTCTTTCTTGAACCAAGCTGAAATTTTTTTGCCTCTGTTTTTAATAACATCGTTTAATGATTGCAGCCAAGTCTTATTTTCTTTGGAAACTCCCGAAATCAAGTCTTGTAAGTCATTTGTAAGCGGTACGTCAATTTTTGAATTTGAAAACAAAATCATAAACAATATAGCAAAAAGAGTACCAAGCGTTTTGCTGTATTGCTTCATATATAATTTGGCAATCTCCGGTCTGGTTTCTTGCAGGTGAACTGCAGCATCAGGGAAAAAGTGTGTATTTAATTTATTATGCTTATTAAATCCTATAAAATGATCTGTAATTTTAAGGAATCCGGCTCTTATGGCTACCCCGGTTATACCTCCCGCTATGGCTTTTGATGCCGATTTTATTGCAGCATCATTTTTTTGCTCGTCATTAGCAAATTTTAAATCTATTAAAGGCTGAAACATCAATGCTGTTGCGGCTAAAAATAGTTTTTGTTCGGGCATGCTTATGTATTCGCCTGCGACTTTTCCTATTTTCCCGATAAACTCCGGGATATATTTCGGCGTTTTCGGTATTCCTTTGAATGACTGATTTTTCAGGCCTCTGTTTGTATTACTGAAAGATGAACTTATTTTCATAAACCAGATGCCGGATTTTGTTTTCAGCTCTTTAAATGTTCCTGAATATACTTTATTGATATTTTATTAATAATTGTTAAATTTTTTTTACATGTTTTAATTTATGGGCAAAATTTATATTGTTTATTTTTGATGTAATTGATAAGGGGCAGTAATGAATATATCACCGATTCAATCGTTAAATAAAACAAATACCTCAAGATGCATTCCTAAAGCTGACAATAAACAAAAAGTTTCTTTTAAGGGTGTTTATGTTGAAGATATCGTGGATTTGGGAAAAGCATCACAAGGGGCGCTTCCTGCAAAATTTTTGCAAAGTGATGCATTGTTATTAAATAAAATAGCCCAAGAATATCCCAATCAGGATTGTTTTATAAGAAAAGGATATGCGGGTCATCCTTATTTGGAATTTAGAGAAAAACCGCCCGAAGTTCAGATATTCAGTTCAAATCTTTTAAATATATATACAGCCAGCGTTAATCCGAATGATAAAGTATATCCCTGTGAACCGCTGCTTCTGTATAAAGATTCACGTTTGAACAGATTTATCGGTATGACATCATTTATTTCAACTAATCCGTCTTTACCATATACAATAAAGGTTGGATTTGAACTGCATAAAAAATTGCTTGAAAAGAAAAAACAAATACAAGAAGCTATCGGGAAAAATGATGATATAAATATAGGAAGTGACATGATTAAAAGAGCTCACTCCGAAATTAAAGAAACAGAAACCGCAATAACAAGGTATTTAATGGAATGTTCATATGCCGCATTAACTGACAGAGCAACGGCTCAACAGATATACAGTTCTAACTATCCTAAAATTCAGACAAGACTTGATGCGGAAAGAACATTGGATTTAACAACAAGTATGGCAAAACGTCCTAAAATTAATCCTCAGGATTTTGCAGATAATAAGGTTGATATTTGTGAAGAGGTAAATAAATTATATCCTCATTATAAAGAGAATAAAAATAGAATTTTCGAATTGGAAAATTATATGGCGAAAAACGGAATAGTTTTAGGATAAGAGAGAGCAGTTGGTAAGCCGGATTCTGTTTCTAAACAATCATCTGTCTTGGCAATAAGTTACCCTATTGCTCCAGCGATTTTTCTAAAGACGGCGGGTCACCTTAACCTTTAATTCAATCTTGCACCCGAACGGAGTTTACCGAGCAAGTATTTCTCAATACTTCTGGTAGTCTTTTACACTACCGTTGCACCTGAACTTTATAATAAAGTTGTTTACTTTTCTGTGGCACTTGTCCTAAAGTTACCTTCGGCGGACGTTATCCGTCGTTCTGCCCTGAGGTGTCCGGACTTTCCTCATATAATTACTTATACGTGATTGTTCCGCTGCTCTCTTTTGTTATTATGACATAAAAATTATAAATCTTTAAATTTATCGGAAATTTCTTTAGGGAGTTTTATATCCTGAATTGATAAATGGAATTTTTTCATCTGCGCCAGTTTATCTTGCTCATCCTCAAGATTCCTTGTTTTATTATTAATTCCTTTTAATGTTTTTTGAAATTCAGATTCCGCTTCGCCTGATTCGATATGCAGTATAATGTCATCAATATTGGCGTAATGAGTGGAATATGTATTGTTTAAACTCTCTGCGGATGTTCCGTACGGTAAATCATACAGCCATTGAACCGTATTGATATCTCTTGGTGATAATTTAACAACTCCGTACTGATGAGGTGTATACATAATATCATCAGGATTTGTAGAATGTCCTAACCCCAAAGCGTGTCCGATTTCATGGAGAATTGTATGAAACACTTCATTTTCATCCATGTATTGTCTGTGGATTATCCCGTCTGAAATTCCTATTGAAACTTCGGCAGAATATAATCTTGATTCATTATCAAAACTAAAAGTACAATTGCCTAATGATTTTCTTTCAACTCTGCGCCATTCCACGTTTAATTGCGATTCGTTCAAAGAATTAACCATTGTAAACGAGTATCTGCCTCCGCCTACTCTTTCCCATTCATTTAATGCATCAATTACCATATTCATATATGCATATCTGTCTGCAGATGAAAGAGAATACCAGCTGCACGGAGTTATATATACGGGAAGCGGAAAGCACTGAGAAGGCCATCTGATTAATTTCCCTTTTTTTAGATGCTGATTTAAATAGGTGAGTCTGTGCATATTAATTTAATTCTCGTTTTTCCTGCTTTTTAATGAACTCACACATTTCTTCCAATCTTGAATCTTCCATCGCAGCTATAAGTTCATTAATATTTTTAAACTTCCCGATGGCTAAGCCGGTTTCCGCAAGTAAAACACAATCGTTACATAGTCTGTACTTGCTGTATTGTACTGAACCTGCCAGCGGTTTTGTTTTACCGCAGCATGCACATTCAAATACTTCATTTTCAGTATCGGGATTTTCTTCTATGTCGTCAAGCCTCATTTGCTCAACGACCTTCTGCATTTCTTCCGCTATCTTTAATTGTTCTTGTCTGTTCATAGTAATTCCGCTTTTATAGAAAAGTATAACATATATTAATTTATTCTTACAGATGGTTAGTTTTTTTATGTTTAGATTATAATTTAATATGTATCAAGATAAAACCAAATTAGGAGAATAGTTGTGTTAAACGATAGGTATTATCCGCAGGAAATTGAAAAAAAATGGCAGAAAAAATGGGATGAAATACAGCTTAATAAGGTATATAACGATAAAGACAAAGAAAAATATTATGTTTTATCTATGCTCCCTTATCCTTCAGGTAAACTGCATATGGGACACGTAAGAAATTATACCATTTCGGATGTCATAGCAAGATATAAAAGAATGAACGGATATAATGTTCTTCACCCGATGGGGTGGGACAGCTTCGGACTTCCGGCAGAAAACGCAGCTATTCAGCATGGTGCAAATCCTAAAAAATGGACTCTTGATAATATTGCATATATGAAAAGCCAGCTTAAAGCCTTAGGGTTAATGATTGACTGGGACAGGGAAGTAACTACATGCCTGCCTGAATATTATAAATGGACTCAGTATTTCTTTATTCAAATGTTTAAAAAGGGTTTGGCATATAAAAAAGAAGCTGCTGTTAATTGGTGTAATAATTGTGCTACAGTGCTTGCAAACGAACAGGTTATTGACGGAAAATGCTGGAGATGCGACGGTGACGTTGAGAAAAAATATTTATCTCAATGGTTCTTGAAAATTACCGATTATGCTCAAGAGCTTCTTGATGATATAGAAAAGCTCAAAGGGTGGCCTGACAGCGTTAAAATAATGCAAAAAAATTGGATTGACCGCTCGACAGGCGCAATATTAAGATTTAAAGTTAAAGAAATTGAAGGGCTTGAAGTGCCTGTGTATACAACAAGACCCGACACCGCATACGGTATTACTTATCTTGTTGTTGCTCCTGAATATAAAGACATTGAAAAATTAACAACTCCTGAAAACAAGGAAGCTGTTGAAGAATACAGAAAAAATGCAAGAAAAATGTCTGAAATTGAACGTTTATCAACTGAAAGAATTAAAACCGGTGTTTCGTTAGGTACTCACCTGATTAACCCGCTTAACGGTGAAGAATTTCCGATATGGACAGCCGATTACGCTTTAGCCGAATACGGAACGGGAGCTGTTATGGCTGTTCCTGCTCATGATGAACGTGATTTTGCTTTCGCAAAGAAATATAATCTACCTATTAAAATTGTTATACAAAATCCTCAAAATCCCGTAAATGAATTAAAGGAAGCATATACGGATAAGGGGGTATTAATAAATTCTCTTGATTGCAGCGGACTTGAAAACGAAAAAGCAAAACAAGTTATAATTGATAAAGCTGTTAAAGGCGGTTTCGGAGAAGCTAAAGTACAGTTCAGACTTAGGGATTGGCTTATATCAAGGCAAAGATATTGGGGTACGCCGATACCTGTAGTGTATTGTCCAAAATGCGGAACTGTTCCCGTTGATGAAAAGGATTTACCGGTTCTTCTGCCTGAAGATGTTGATTTTAGCGTTAAAGGTATGTCACCTGTTAAAACTTCCGAATCATTTAAATATACAACATGCCCCATATGCGGTTCAAAAGCCGAGCGTGAAACGGATACAATGGACACCTTTATGTGTTCAAACTGGTATTTCTATAGATATATTGATGCAAGAAATAATGAGGCTCCGTTTGATAAAGAACTTATTAAATACTGGGCGCCGGTTGATCAGTACGTAGGCGGTATTGAACATGCAATATTGCATCTTTTGTATTCAAGATTCTTTACTAAAGTTTTAAGAGATTTAGGCATAATTGATATAGATGAGCCGTTTAAAAACTTGTTAACACAAGGTATGGTGTTAAAAGACGGTTCAAAAATGTCAAAATCTAAAGGTAATACCGTTGACCCTGATGAAATATTTGCAAATTACGGAGCTGATACGGCCAGATTGTTTATACTCTCAGATTCCCCGCCGAATAGAGATTTTGATTGGTCTGATGCAGGTGTTGAAGGCTGCTATAAGTTCTTAAACAGACTTTGGAAATTATATTCTAATTATCAAAGTCATATTTCTCTTGACTATGTTGTACCTGAAATAAGTACATTGTCAAAGGCTAATAATGACTTAGTCCGTGAAGTCCATATGACGATTAAGAAAATATCTCAGGACATCTCAAATGAATTTCAGTTTAATACTGTTATTTCTAAGTACAGAGAGTTTGCAAATGTAATTTATGATTACATAAATAATAAAACTGAATTTTCTGTCGAAGATGAACAGGTATTCAGTTTCGCTGTTTTAACTTTCTTAAAATTACTTGCACCTGTCTTGCCTCACATGACTGAAGAAATATATGAGGGGTTAGGGGGTAAAACTTCTGTACATCAATTGGATTGGCCCGAGTATGATGAGAATCTCGCTAAACCGGGTAAAATTACTTTGGTTGTCCAGATAAACGGTAAAGTTAAAGACAGAATTGATGTAGATTCTGAAACCGCAAAAGAAGAACTTGAAAAAATAGCATTAAACAGTGATAAAATAAAGGAACTTATTTTAAATAAGATGGTTGTCAAAGTTATTGTAGTTCCGGGAAAACTTGTTAATATTGTTGTTAAATAAAAAAAATCCCGTCATAGACGGGATTTTTAATAATAATATTTAAATATTTATTCTTCTTCTTGTGCTTCTTCTTGCGGTTCTGTATAAGTAAGCTTAAATAATAAAGCTGCTAAAATACCGCCTGCCAGATTTGCTAATACAGTATATCCGACAATTGCCCATGATAAAGCATTTAACATACCTAATGATAATGCAACAGCAGGGTTAAAAGCTCCCGCACAGAATGTTCCGCCGACAGCAACAGCTCCGGTTAATACCGTGAAGCCGATTGCAAATCCGTAATATGAATTACCCGCAGTATTTTTTGTTGTTGCAGTTTGAAGTACAACATAACAAAGTGCAAAAGTAAACAGTACTTCTGAAATTATTAATGACTTTAAATTAAAGTCAGCAGGATAGAATCCGTTTGTTTTGCCTATAATCAGGTAAAACGTTAATACTGCAAGTGCGCCGCCTAAACATTGAGAAATTATGTATTGAATTAACTGTTTAAACGACAAAGCACCTCTAATACAAGCAGCGAGTGAAACAGCCGGATTATAGTGTCCGCCTGAGATATGACCTCCTGCGTATACCATAATCATTAAAACTGATGCAATTGCAAACGGTGCAAGTATACCTTGTGCAGTATAACCTGTTAATATAACTGTTAATACTAAGAAAAATGCACCAATAACCTCAGTTAGGTATTTTTTTAAATTTGCTTTCATATAATCTCCTTTACCAATTATAAATACCAAAACTATATTATCATTTTTATTTAAATATGTAAAACTACATCAGTATTATTTTTGTTTTATAAAAAAATAGTTGACTTAAAGTTTTGAATTGTTATTATAAATAAAGGCAAGCCACGTTAGCTCAGTTGGTAGAGCAAGGGACTGAAAATCCCTGTGTCCTTGGTTCGATTCCGAGACGTGGCACCATTTAACAGGC
>CANPZP010000051.1 GCA_947589115.1 Candidatus Gastranaerophilales bacterium
GCCTGTCGTTCGTTCGCCTTTGGCTGTCCTCACTTCGGCTTTCGCTACCCGGATTATCATCCGTCCGCAATTTCGCTCAGCCTTGTCTTTGTTTGTGTTTAGGGTTTTCGCAAATTATTGCTACTCTACCTTTTCTTTTTATTACTTTGCATTTATCGCAAAGCGGTTTTACTGATGTTCTTACTTTCATTTCTTTTCCTTTTTATTTATTATTTTAATCTGTATGTTATTCTGCCTCTTGTTAAATCATAAGGTGTCATTTCCACTTTTACCTTATCTCCGGGCAGAATCTTTATAAAATTCTTTCTTATTTTTCCCGATATATGAGCTAATATCTCATGTTCATTCTCTAATTTTACTCGGAACATCGCATTGGGCAGCGACTCTAATATTGTTCCCTCAAATTCTATTACGTCTTTTGACATTTTTTCCTCTTTTTTGAACAGTCAATATTATTATCCTACATGTTAAATTTTTGAAATCAACCACTTTTTTTCCTTCTGTTATTCATTTTTTTACCTTTTTCTTTTAATTTTTATAAATTGTTTTTTTAAAAATACAAAACAAACAATATTATTGCACTTTATCTCTTTTGCTCTTTTTTATTGTTTATTGGCTTATTTGTAAATTTTTCTTAATATATTAAAATTACTTTTTTTTAAAAAAACAATTATAAAAGCCTTTTGTTTAGCAATAATTTTATGTATAATACAATCAATAATAAATTAGATTTTGCAGATATTTTTAAATGATAGAAATAATAATATTTTTTGTAATTATATTACTTGGTTTTTTGGGAGGCGGAGTCAGACCACGCAGAAGTTACCGTCGTTTAAGTATGTTGACTGACAGCTATTACGATAATTTTTATTCAGACTATGACTATAATACTACATATACTACTTCAAATGATTTTACTGATTGGATTCGCTCATCTGCCAGAAGAAGAAAAGCTTTAAAATATTGCAGAAAATTTTTGAAAAAAACAGGTGATGTTTATAAACTTCAAAATGATTATGTAATTATTAAATTTTATTCCAAGGCTAAAATCCTTAATTGTGTGGACAAATCCAATTTTAATAATTCGGTTAATGTTATATGGGCTAACCAAAAAGAGGCATATAGCGACAAAATTGACAATGAATTTGAGGAATTTTTTGATACTCTTTGTGTTTCTTTTGATGAATATTCCCAATATTCAAAAATAAAAGAGGCTGTTACCGAATTTTTTGAAGATGCTCAAGTTAGTGAAGATAAAAAATTTCCTAAAAGTTATGTACAAGATAGCCAGCCTGAAAAAACCATAAAGGATTTTGTTTATATTGAAGATTATGCCGATTATAAAGATAAAGAAGCTAAAAGAAATAAAATTAATATTAATGATGCAGATGAGAAATATATAGTAGGCTTGCCGGGTGTAAGCGTGGCTTTGGCAAAAAAAATAATTAAGTATCGTGATTTAAACGGCGGATTTAAGTCTTTAAGCGAATTTTATAATGAAATGAAAATAAAACCTCATTTCCAAAAACAGTTGAATGATTTAATATACGTTGAAGAAACTAAAGTTAAAGAAGTATCTAAAGATGCACCGAATGAAAGGATTATTGACTTTTAATAATGCAGGTAAACGTATATAAAATATTAAAGCATACCAAAATTGAAGGGCCGGGGATTAGATATTGTATATGGTTTCAGGGGTGTTCCAGACATTGTAAGGGATGCTGGGCAAAAGAAACCTGGAATCACAAGGCGGGTAAAGTTTATGATGTTTTGGATATTTTAAATGATATTTTATCTTCTAAAGATATAGAGGGAGTTACTTTTTTGGGCGGTGAACCGTTTGAACAGCCGGAAGCTCTTTTGTTCCTTGCTGAAAATATTAAAAAATCCGGACTTAGCGTTATTTGTTTTACGGGGTTTAAAATTGATGAATTAAAAAATACCCGCAGTGATATTTTAAAATATATTGATGTACTTATTGACGGTGAATTTATTGAAGAAAAGAAAGATTTTTCACGTCCTTGGGTAGGTTCTTCAAATCAAAACTATCATTTTCTCACTGACAGATATAATAAGGACATTATAAAAAAATATCATAATAAAATTGAGGTTAACGTACAAAAGAACGGAGTAATTTTTATAAACGGCATGGGTGATTTTGATTCTTTAACCAAAAAACTGGATTTGTTTATTAAACATTAGTATAAATAATTTTTAATATAGCTGTTTATTAATCTTTAGGTTTAGAAATTATAATCTTTAGACTATATTCCCTTTGTTTAAAATTCAATAGAATTGTATTTGCGGCAAAAAATGGGGATATAAAAGCATGCCAAAAGAAGTAAAACAAAGAGATGGAAGCACGGTTGTATCATCGGCGCAAAAGTATTTTTTATATGCTGAAGAGCTTAGGCAGAAAACAAAATATAAAGAATCGGTGGAGAATTATTTGTATTCTATTATGATGGACAGAGAGAATTACACCTCTTATTTCGGGCTTGCTTTAGCTTACAAAAATTTAAAAAATTATAATAAGGCTATAAAAACTTTAGAAAAAGCGATAAATTTAAATCCGTTTGATTCTGAAATACAAAAAGAAACTGCACTTTGTTACATCATAAAAGGAGAGTTTGATAAAGGAATTAAGTATTTGAGAAATTCAGTAAGGCTTGAACCTGATAATATTGAAGTACAAATGCAGCTTGCTCTTGTTCATGAAATGATTGAAGAAGAAGAATTTGCGCTTATGATTTATCAGAAAATCATTGAACAAAATCCCGATTATTTAAGAGCTTATATCCAAAAAGCTACTTTATATATGCATTTAGAAGATTATTATAATTCCGCTAAGATATTTAAAGAGGTATTAAAAAGAGATGCTAAATATTATAGAGCATTACTCGCATTAGCAATATGTTATGAAAAACTGAATAATTTATCTGCCGCTAAAAGATATTACAGAAAATATTTAAATATTTGCAAGGATTGTACAAATTATAAAGAAGTTATATTCAGGATTCATGAATTGAGTAAAAAAACAAAAGTAAATAACTCTAATTTAAAATTGATTATTTAACATATTTTTGATAAAGTCAAAACTATGAGTGAAAAACTTGACATAATAACAATAGGTGAAAGTTTAATAGAACTGTCAACGGATAAAAATATAGTTCAAGCCGAAAGTTTGGATAAGTATTATGGCGGTGATACATTAGCAAGCGCCATAGCTGCATTAAGACTCGGGTCTAAAGCGGGATTTATTTCCAGAATAGGTATGGATTGTTTCAAGGACTATCTTCTTGAAAGCTGGCAGGATGAAGGGCTTGATATCTCTCAGGTCAAACCAGTTCAGGGCATTAACGGTATTTATATAATTTCTCAAGCTATAAATTCTGACGGTAAAGAGTTTTCTTTCTACAGAAAAAAAACGGCAGCCACGAATCTTTCCATTGATGATATTTCAGCTGAATATATAAAAAATGCAGCGGTATTTTATGCTACGGGGATAACGCAATCACTATCCCTTTCCGCACGTGAAGCGGTAAAAGAAGCTTTTAAAATAGCTAAAGAAAATAATTTGACTACCGCTTATGACCCTAATTATACTTCTAAAATATGGTCAAGCGATGAAGCTAAAGAAGCTTTTGAAGAAATTGCAGAATATGTTGATATTATTTTTCTGAATGCAAAATATGATTCAAAAATAGTTATTGACTCGGATTCGGTCAGCAATATTATTAAATATCTTTGGGATAAAGGAATTTCGACGATCATTATCCGTTCTGCAATTGACAAAGGGTATTATGTGGGATACCAAGGGCAAATAGAATTTATTAAATATTACAGTGATGAAGTAATAGATGAAACGGGAGCCGGAGATGCATTTAACGGCGGGTATTTGCATGCCGTATCATCAGGCATGTCACCTTTTAAAGCGGCAGGATTGGCTTCTGTTGTTGCCGGACTTCAAGTTAAAAAATTTGGTGCCATTAAATCCATTCCATATAAAGATGAAGTTTACCAAATATTTAAGGGCATTTATGAATAAAAAAATTTGTATTTCCGGATATTACGGGTTTGAAAATTTTGGGGATGAAACTATATTGGATATCCTTATTAAAAATCTCAAACAATTTAAATCCGAGCCTGAAATAACCGTTTTTTCCGTAAATCCCATAAAAACTAAAGAAAAATATAAAGTTAACAGCGTTCAAACTTTTAATTTATTTAAAGTTTTAACGGAAATAATAAAATGTGACTGTTTAATTTCCGGAGGCGGAAGCCTGCTTCAGGATTCCACAAGCAAAAAAAGCCTTATTTATTATCTTGCGGTTATTTTTTTTGCTGTACTCTTTTGTAAGAAAGTTATTATTTTTGCGCAAGGTATAGGCCCTATTTCCGATAATTTTCTCAGAAATATTACCAAAGTTCTTTTGAAATTTGCTGATTTAGTTACGGTGAGGGATAAAAACAGTTATGAGTTAATTAATCAATGGGGTATTAAATCTGTACTTATTAATGACCCTGTTTGGAATATCCCCGTTTCAAATACTCCCAAAACCGATAAAATAGGAGTTCAATTAAGAGATTTTCATTCCGTTTCAGCTGATTTTATTAATAAACTTGCTGATTGTATAAATAAATTTTACTTTGATAAAAATATAATTATTCTGTCACTGCAAAACAGTCTTGATTTAAAAATTTGTAATCAATTAAAAAATAAATTAAAGAATAAAAATCCCGGTATAAAAGTTGAAGTGATTCAGAATAATTCAAATGAAGAAGTTATTAAGAATATTGCGCTCTTAGAAGCTTTAATCGCCATGAGATATCATGCTTGTTTAATAGCAATAAAAAATAATGTTAAACTTCTTCCGATTAATTATGATATAAAAGTTGAATGTTTAAGCAAAGAATTTAATCTTGAATCCTTAAGTATTAAAGATTATGCAAATATGTCGGAAATATTTGAGAATTTTAAACAAAAACAAACAGAATATGATAAAGAAGTTATAGAAAAATTAAATTTTGATTTTTCTCTGATTGAAAAAGTTATACAATAACTTCGGTTTCGTTTTTATAAGTAACAAAAGCCAATTTATTTTTTGCCTTTTTAACGAATTTACGTTTTGTATAAATTATTGATGTTTTGGAGTTATTTTTTTGAGAAGAATAATCTTTGGTTAACTGTGCGGCTTTTAATATAACATTATCAGGGACAGTTGTTGAGTTATTTGTTTTTACAAGAATATGTGCACCTGCCGAGTTAAGGGGATGAAACCATAAATCCTCCGAATTGGACAGCTTTGATAATATATAATCATTTTGTTTTTTATTTTTTCCTATATAAATTTTAAATCCTTCAAACTCAATAAAATCCGTTTTTATATTTTTTTCCTGTTTATTTTCGGGTTTATTATTTATTTCATTATAAATTTCGTTTAGCTCATTAATATCTGATGAGTTTTGAGTAAAGAAAATTAACTCTTCAAAGTATAAAATTTGAGAGTTTGTATCTTTAATAAGCTCAGATGCGTGTTCATATGCGGTTTTTGTTTTTTTATACAACTCATAGTATTTATTTGCATTTTCAACAGGGGTAAGGTTTTCATTAAGCTCAATTATAATTTCTTTTCCCTCAAAATTATTTAATTTAATCTCCTTCATTCCTTGTTTTATGTAATACAAACCGGCCATTAAAACATCGGCTTTTTCTTTATATAATAAGGCTTTATCAATTTTTTCCATTTGGTTTATCTGTTTGTTTTTTAGGCTTTCAAGTTTTAAAAGTTGTGTTTTTGCATATTTTAGTATTTTGGATTTTAAATTTTCTTTTATAAATTCTGCCTGCCTAAATGAATAATAATTGTCAATGGCAGTATTAATATCTTTTTGTTTTATTGAATTTTCAAATTCAAACAAAAAGTATTCGGAATAATCTTTTGAAATATATGGAATAAATTTATCCCGGGCTAAAAAATCTTTTAATTTTATATAAAGTTCTTCGTCAGATTCAGATAAAGATTTAATTTTATCAACTGTTGA
This sequence comes from Candidatus Gastranaerophilales bacterium, assembly GCA_947589115.1. Classification (GTDB taxonomy): domain Bacteria; phylum Cyanobacteriota; class Vampirovibrionia; order Gastranaerophilales; family Gastranaerophilaceae; genus Avigastranaerophilus. Next base: position 6,046 of record CANPZP010000051.1, read on the forward strand.
AGCGGTTAGATAATGGTATTTTGAAGAGATACTTTTCGGAAGGTTATTATAGTCAATATTTTTTTTAAAGTTATCAAAAGATGATTTTAAAAGATTTATCTTTTTTTGTTTTGAAGGGTATATATAAGGTAAAGAACCGTATAATTCCCGTTCTCGGCTTTTATCGGAGCCTACGTTATGTGCGCATCCTATGATTACATTTGTATCATAGTTGTATAAAATAACATTGCTGTATTTGCCCATTAATTCAACGGCTAAACATAATTTTAATTTTTCGTTTAATTCATCATAATATTCGAAGTAAATTTCGAAAATCCTTTCATACTTAGGAACTTCAATATTTACAATTTTTGAATTTAAAATATATTTCCTGAGAAGCATACAAAACATGGGTGCAGTCTTAGGAATAATGATATTTCTTTTTAATTCGTTTTCTTTACTCATAAAACATATGTGATAACAATTAGGATTAAAATTAATATAGAGTTTTTTAGAAAGGGAATTATTTCTCAAATAAAAAATTAATTCTGTTCTTGAAGGCTGTTGAATTTTTTGAAGTCTTGCCCCTATTAAGAAATCAGAGGCTTCATCTGAAAATAGTTTTAAGGTTAAAGCATCAAAATTTATCATAATTTAATTAGTTATTTCTTCAATAATTTTTTGTAAGTCATCATTTGTACAGCCGGGTAAAATTTTTATTTCATTTATCTTACCCGTATAATCTCTCGGGAAATTATATAATCCGTGCATTTTATAAGATATTTCCGTTTTTGCCAAATTTTCTCTGGGAGGAAAAATAATATACATATCAACTCCTGTATGCAAAAGAAATTCGGTTAATCCTGACCTTAAAGTGATAATTTTTTTAGAATGTTTAGCAAGTGCAAAACATTCCGAATATGATAAATCATACGTTTTATATTCAATATTTCCGAAATCAAATAAGTTTTTATCGCATATATTAATAAAAATATCATATCCTTGTGATTTAAATTTATTAATCAAATTTTTCCAAAATTCATTATTGTAATATTTTAAAGTTTTTGCCTCGGGAGCTATAAATATAAAGTTATTCAAATTCAATCCCGTGGATTTAATGTTATTCAGCATACTTTCTTCAACATCCTGAGGAACTTCGGTTTTTTTTACAATAAGTTCTTCTCTTTTTAGACCGATATAATTTGTAAGTGAAGTAAATGAATTTTCACTGTAATTGGGATTTTCTTTTATAATTTTTGCAACATTAAGGAAATAGGAATAAGCATAAATCATAAAAAATCTGAAATTTTTTATTTTAAAATTTTGAGGTTTAACATAAAATTTTGAATAATGTATATAAATACAGGGTATATCAGGCCAAATCATCCTTGCCATTTCCTGATGATATTTATAAGTTGCAACTAAAAGAGGAGATTTACTTTGATTTTTCTTTAAATATGCAGCCATCATAAATGCCAAAAATACGTATACTTCACCTGAATTTGCCCTTAGAACGTATATATCATCATATTTTTTATTAAAATATTTTAAAAATTTTTTTTCAAAATATTTAAGTTTGGGAATCTGTCTTAGTTTAATATTCGCAATATAATATTTAACAAAATCACCGTTTTCAATTCTTTTATATATTGTATGACCTAAAAACTTAAAAGTTTTAACGTTGAAATCTTCATAATAATAGCTTTCACGTTCTTTAGTAACCAGTCCGTTGAAAAGGCTTCTTGTATCATCCGTTAAATCGTGGCGATAGATATAAATCCCCCCCCCCGAACAGTTTTAACGCTTTTTCTTTTTCATTTTTTTCATAATATATAAATTTCATTATAAATCCTCATTAACAACGTATGGAAAAGAAAAGATGCCGTCTCTTTTTTTGTTAAATGAATATGCGGTATTTAGACCGCTTGGTTTGGAATCATTAATAAGAATTCTTTCTCCCATGGGCATATCAGTTAATAAATAGTCATATCTTATATTATTTTCTTTTAAAAAATTTTTTAAGTTTTCAAGATTTTCCGATTTTCGTGCCGTTAAGAGGATAACTTTATCCTGAGGATTAATATTATCAAAAAAATCTTTTACCCCGTCAAGCAAGGTATCAAAACCGTCTATAATATAGCCGTTATGTTTAACAATCGTGCCGTCAACATCCAAAATCCAGGTTTTATTAAGCGATGAAAACTCAAACAATTAAAGAACCTCCCCGAGTTTGACTATGCCGTTATAAAAAGCACCTGCAATAGAATCATAATCTTCCCAGGCATACGTGGTTAACGAAAGCCATATTATGGCATGTAATAATTTAATTTTATATTTATTAACTCCATCTATATTATCAAAGAAAAATTCTTCCATATCCGCCCAATTACTGGGTTTAATAGCAAATTCAACTTCCTTTTCTCTTATATCAAGAGTAAACTTCTTACGATTAAATTGGTCATAGTCGCCTTTTAGCGAATAATATAATTTAGCCCAATCATAATCAACATCCCCATAAAATTTCGTTTTCCCGAAGTAACCTCTCGGGTCAATCAAAACAGCTTTCATATTATAAGTATCAAACATTAAATTAGAGAATGTGCAATCGCCGTGTATTAATCTGAATTCATCAGGATATATTGTTTTGATTGCTTCTTTTAACTCTTCTTTATTGAAAAATACATTTTTATAATATTGCCCGTTAATTTTAATAAATTGTTCGTTTGCAAAGGGAACGAGATTTTCAATCTTAGAGATTCTGTCAAAAGTTTTATTTAAGAAATTATCTTCAACATCTTTAATATTAACAGGCTGCGGCGGTTCAAGATTATGCAGTTTATTTAAAGCTGATATAAGTTCTTTTAAAATGTCACGTTTTTGTGACTTAATAAGGCAGTCATATTCCCATATATTTTTACCTTTAACCCGTTTCATTGTTAAAGGTTCATACTCATAAATTTCGGGAATATTTTCATACCCTAAATTTTTAACATGCTTATACCAAGCAATTTCGTCAATTGCAATTTTTTTACCCTGTTCGTTAATTCCTTTTTTAACAATAATATCTCCGTTAAATTCCATGGAGTTAAAAGGGCGGCATCTCACTTGAGAATCATTATTATCCGAATAAGATAAGAGAGTGCCGATTTCTTTAGTTCCGTTTAAATTGAGAGTATTAAAGGTTATGTTTGACTTTTGCAGCCAATCAACAAAAGCACCTTCATCCGGAATATTTTCAAGTAATTTTTTATTTTCAAAAATAAATAAACCTGCGACTCCGTTTTCTTTGGAGGGTTCTTTAATAAATTGATTGTTAATGAAAGACCAGCGGCATTCAAAATCAATTGAGATACCTATATAATTACCCGGAGTATCCGGAATTTTAAAGTTTTCAGCCAATATTAAATCGCACCACAAAATCATAAAAGGTTCATTGTCGGAATAATCTTCTATTGCATCTTTTATGCCTGATATAGTTCCGTTCTTTTTTGCTTTTATTATTCTGTAATCATAATCCTGTGCAAAACATTTCAAATATTTTTCCAAAACATCGGTTTTATAATCAGATATGATTGTGAATTGAGAATTTTTAAATTTTTTAAATGCATAAAAAATAATAGGTAAATTATTAACGGGGACAAGACATTTGGGCTTATTTCGTGTTAAACCCTCTAACCTCGTACCTTTTCCGCCTGCTTGAATAATTATTTTCATTTTTTATAACCTATTTTCTTTCTCTAAAAAATTACATTTAAGATAATTAAATAATAACATAAAGTAATTATTTTTTAATATTTCTGTCAAAGAAGGAAGCAACTTCTTTAAGCGGAATAAAGTGAGAAATAGGTCTGCCGTGCGGGCATGTGTATGGATTTTTAGTTTTTCTGAGTCTTTTAACAATTTCTTCCATTTGCCACAAAGTTAATTTATCCCCTGCTTTAACAGCGGCTTTACAAGAGGTGGTTATTAAAATTTTTTCTTCCAAAGTATCGGCATCAGATAGAGATGAAGCTTTTAAATTGTGCAAAAGTTCGGATAAAATTTCAGCCGGTTTTACTTTTGAGAGAATTTGAGGGATTTTTTTGAAAATAACTTGAGTATCTGAAATTTTTTCAATCTGGTATCCGAAATTCAAGAGATGAGATTTTGCCTCTGTTAAGATTTGAGTATCTGTAGGTTCAACATCCAGAACGTCGGAAACAATAAGAAGCTGAGATGAAATTTCTTTTTCATTTTTGAGTTTTTCATAAATATATCTTTCATCCGCAATATGCTGATCAATAATTTCAAGATTATCATCATTTTCAACCAGAATATAAGTATTCATATATTGCCCGATAACATTGATTTGTTTAAGTTTTTGAGGTACTTCAAAATTGAGTCCTACAGTTTTTTGTTCGAAGGAGAAATTTTTATCGGAAATTATTTTCGGATTAACAGGTTTTTTTGAGTAATCATGATTAGAAACCGGTTTATTTTCTTCAACTTCATTTTCCGAGAACACACCAAACTCGGGTAATTTAGGTTTATTAAACGAAATAACATTATCAGGTTTTTCAGGTTCAAAATTATTATCTGAATTATTATTTAGAGTGAATAAAACAGCACTTTGAATAAAACTAAAAACTTGGTTAGGATTTTTGTATCTTATTTCACGTTTGGCGGGATGAGAGTTAACATCGATATCTGAAGGATTAATTTCTAAATTAATTACAACAAAAGGATAACGTCCGTTAGGGAGCATATTTTTATAAGCGACATCAATGGCTTTAATCATAACCGGGCATTTAACCGTACGGGAATTAACAAAGGTATAAACCGATTTTTTACTTGAGCGGGTAAAAGAAGGTAAAGAAATAAAACCTGTAAGTTTAAGTCCTGATAAAGCATCTGTTTTATTAACTTTTTTTAGTTCATTAATAATATTATTGGGATAGATTTCTGATATTCTTGTATAAAGGTCTGAATTTAGCGAAGTTTTAATAATAACCGAACCGTTATTAATTAATATAAAAGAAATATCAGGGTGAGAAAGAGCCAATGCCTGAACATATTCTTGAATATATGCAAATTCAGTCTTAGGGTTTTTAAGAAATTTCAATCTTGCCGGCTGATTAAAAAATAAATCTTTCACTTCCATAATAGTTCCCTGACTGCAGCCTGATTTAGAAGTTTTAATTTCGGAGTTTTGAGCTTCGACTTTAGTTCCGTAGTCAAAATCAACAGTTTTGGTAGTGCAGGAAACTTTTGCAATAGAGATAATACTTGCCAAAGCTTCACCTCTGAACCCTAATGTAGAGATGTTAAATAAACCTGATTCATCGGAAATTTTACTTGTGGCATGCTTTAAGAACGCAAGTTTAATATCATCAGGGTGAATACCTGAGCCGTTATCAGCGACACGAATATTTCTGCACCCGTTAGAAACAGTAATTTCAATTTTTGAAGCACCTGCATCAATTGAATTTTCAACCAATTCTTTAACAACACTTGCCGGTCTTTCAATGACTTCGCCTGCTGCTATTTGATTTATTAAATTAACACTTAACTGTTTTATTCTCGCCATAATGCTATTTTAATACACAAGAGATAATATAGTTATTGTAAAAAAAATAATGTTACAAATATTATTTTAAAAATTTAGTAGTATAATTAATATGTCCGAGGAAATTTTGCGACAAGGAACGTTATAAAGCTGATTATAGAGCTGATAAGCAAAATTAAAGGGCGTGTATACGTAAGCCGGGCAAAATTTATAAGCGGCAGCTTGAAAAGGTGTGTACTTGTGTATCTTCGGATAGAGTATAGCAGCATATTAAACAGAAAAGACAGAAATGCGGGTGTAATTCAGTGGTAGAATGTTTGCTTCCCAAGCAAAATGTCGCGAGTTCGAGTCTCGTCGCCCGCTAATAAAAATTCCGCCGAAAGGGGGAATTTTTTATGGCAAAAGAAAAAGACGAAGAACGAGCGACGAAGCGATACAAAGCGAACCGCTGAACTAAAGTGAAGCGAGTGAGCCTGTATCCGAAGCGCAGCGGAGGTGTTCGAGTCTCGTCGCCCGCTAATAAAAATTCCGCCGA